>DASQVL010000320.1:0-3593 GCA_035640795.1 Crenalkalicoccus sp.
GTCCAGCAGCGCCGGTTCCTCCTGGGGGCGCGAGTCCCCATCTCTGTGGGCAGTCTGAGGGAGGGGGCAATGGCGGACAGCGTTCTTGCCGAAAAGACCTGCACTCCATGCCGTGGCGGGGTCCCGCCACTGACGCCCGAGGAGGCGGAGGCCTACCGCGTTCAGGCGCCCGATTGGTCCTTGATGGACGGTGCGACCCGGATCGAGCGGCGCTTCCGGTTCAAGGACTTCCGCGAGGCGTTCGCCTTCGTGGCGCGCGCCGCCGAGCTGGCGGAAGCGGAGGGACACCACCCGGACATCAGCTTCGGCTGGGGCTACGCGGCGGTCTCGCTGCGGACCAAGAAGATCAAGGGCTTGCACGAGAACGACTTCATCATGGCGGCGAAGCTCGACCGCCTCGCCGGCGTTGGGGCGGCAGGCCAGGAGGCATGAGGGTTCCGCGAGTGGCGGTTCCTGGCCGTGTGGCACCGGCACTCCGCCGCCGTCCCTGGGCGGAGGTGACCGATGTCGCTGATCCGGCTGCTGCTGCGGTTCCGCGGCTTGCTCGCCCGGTCGTGGTGGCTGTCCCGGGGTCTGTACCGGCTTCACGGGCTGCCGCTCATCGGCCCGCCCCACGAGGAGGTCTGGTACTTCGCCTATGGCGCCAACATGCACGACAGCGCCTTTCGCGGCTGGCGCGGCATGCGCCCGGTCGAGTGGCGGCCCGGCCGGGTGCGCGGCTACCGCTTGTGCTTCAATCTCGAGGGACGCCCCAGGGGCATGGCGGCGCCCGCCAACCTCTTCACTGACCCGCAGGCGGAAGTCTGGGGCGTCCTCTACAGGCTCACCTGGCGCGATCTCGTCCGCCTGGACGCCACGGAAGGAATTCCGTGGGGCCCATACCGGCCGCTATGGGTAGAGGCCGAGGACATCGACGGCCTCCCGCTTCGGGCGGCGACCTACATGGCCCGCGGCAGGGAGGTCGAGGGCAGGCCGTCGCTCCGCTACATCACGCTGCTGCGCGACGGCGCGCGGGACCATGGTCTGCCCGAGCATTACATTCGATTCCTCGAAGGCGTCGAACACGCGCAGTAGGCGGCGAGGAGTCCCTGCGCCGCCCAGTCGAGCAAGAGTGCCACCGGGCAACCGCGCCGAGGACCGCGTCGATCGCCGCCCGGCCAGGCACCGGACGGACAAGCGGATGGCCATCACTCTAGACATGCACCTCGCCGTGGGCGAGTTCCCCGGACGCCTCGCTTTCCCGGAAGGTCAGGTAGACCAGCGAGATGTAGAACGCGGCGACCAGGGCCAGCACCAGCCATCCCGGCACGGGCCCGAACGCCAGGTTCTGGATCACCCAGGGTACGGGCTTCGACGGATCCGCCTCGACCTCCTCCATCACGAGCCTGGCGGACGAGATCTTCAGAACCCACGCCGCCAGGAGCACGAGGTACAACCAGATGTAGTTGCGCCTCAGCCTGCGAGCCATGGCGGCGGAGAGGGAGATCAGGAAGCGCGGCTTCCGCAGATCCTCCCCGAGGCGGCGCGCCCAGTCGGGGTCCGCGACCTGATCCGGGCAGAAGATCTGGGCGTAGTAGCCACGTTCGAGCTTCCGGACACGGGCCCGGTACACGTCGAAGAAGCGGTAGCGCCGCGCCTCGATGAGGAGCAGCAGGAAGAGGAGGACCATGGCGAAGATGAGCACGCCGTGATGCGCGGTGGGCGTCGAGAGCGACAGTGAAAGCATGCCCGCGACGACTGTGATGGCCCAGTTCGTCGTCCGGTCAATCCGGTCCCTCCAACCCGCCATGCGACCCATCTCTGCCCGGTGGAAGTGGGCCAGGGCGTTGATGGCTTCGGTGGAGGTCGAGGGCAGCGGCGGCGGGGATGGCCACGCGGCCCCGGCAGGAACACCCACTTCATTTCGCTGACTTTCCATGGCCGTTTGCCTCCCTCTGTCCGACAGAGACTGGAAAACGTCGCCATCGGCCCGAAGTCGCCGCTTCCGAAAACCTGTCCACACCTGCCCGTTGGGCGCTGATGAACAGCGCACCCGGCCGCCACTGCGGGCAAGGTTCCCCGGGCGTCTGGCCGCGCGCATCGCCAGCGCGCACTCGGCGGTGGTGGCCGGGCATCCGAGGTTCCGGAGCGCGGCCACGACGATGCCCAGCCCCGTCCGTCATCTCCGAGGATTTCGAGGTGACGCTCACGGCCGAGGCGGTCTATGGTGAGTTCCGCGCCCCGCACGAGCATCCGGGCATGGTTGGGCGCTTGGTTGTTGGCCAGCCCGCTGGTGCCGGCAGCGTGCCCTTCGACTGGTTCGAGGGCCGCAAGTAGGGCCGCGACTGGCTGGAGCTGCCTCCGGCGGTGCGTGCGGCCTTCCGCGCACGGAGATCATGATCCGGCGAATCGTCCCCGGCCGAGCCGCCTGACTCCGACGGGACAGGCGGGTGCAGAGGTGCTGGCCGATGCGACAGGTGCGGTTGGTGCTTTGGATGGCGCTCTGGCTTGCTGCGGTCCTCCCGGGCCAGGCCGCCATTCTCTACCGTATCGACCAGCGCTACGGCAGCATTGAGTTCTCGGTCAGAGCGCTGGGATTATTCACCATCCAGGGCCGGTTCCCGCGCTTCGAGGGTGATCTCCTGCTCGACCTGGACCAACCGGAGCGCTCGCACATCGACGTCGCGATCGACGCCAGCAGTGTCGAGATGCCGCTGCAGGAGCAGACGGACCTGCTGCGCTCGGAGGCCTACTTCGACACCGCCCACCACCCGACGGAGCGCTTCACCAGCACCTCGATTCAGGCGCTATCGCCGACGCAATACGTCATCCGTGGCACGCTCCGGATCCGCGGCATCGTGCAGCCCCAGGAGCTCAACGCGACCCTGCAGGACCGCCGCGTGGACCAGGCGCGCGGGGTCGAGGTCGCCGACCTCGTCGTTCGGGGCGAGGTTCGGCGGTCCGCCTTCGGCATGGTGGCGGACCGGCTGCTGCTCTCGGACACCGTCAGGCTCGACATCCGCATCCACCTGGAAGTCGGCCTCGCCCGCTGATGGCGGCCGAGCGGCCCGCGTCCTGGAGCCGGGCGCAGCGCCTCCTGCACTGGGCAATCGCGGCGCTCGTCCTGCTTGCCGCCCCCATGGGGGTGTATATGGTCGCCCTGCCGTTCCAACAGCTGCTGCTGAAATTCCTGCTCTATCAGCTGCACAAGACTATCGGCATCACGGCCTTCATATTGGCTCTGAGCCAGCTGGCGCTGCACTGGCGGCGCGGCCGCCCGGCCTGGGATTCGGGACTGCCGGGCTGGCAGCGGCGGGCCGCCTCTGCCGTCCATGCGACGCTCTTCGGCCTGCTGCTCGTCACGCCTTTCCTCGGCTACCTGACCGCCGCGACGGCGCCCGCCCGCATCCCGACGCTGTTCCTGGGCATCATCCCCGTGCCGCATATCGTCGGGACCGACCCGGCTTGGTACGCCGTGCTGCGCCAGGTCCACCTCGGGCTGGCGCTGCTGCTGGTGGTGTTGGCGTTCGGCCACGCCCTTATGGCCCTGCACCATCATCGGGCCGGCAACGACACACTGGTTCGGATATGGCGGGGACGGCCCCGGACCGCCG
>DASQVL010000321.1:0-7831 GCA_035640795.1 Crenalkalicoccus sp.
CGTTTCCCCGCCCCGGCCAATTTCCGAAGCGGGCCGCGCGGAGCCGCGGTCAAGGGCGCGCAGCGCCGGCGCAGCCGGCTTGCCCTTGACCGCGGCGAGCACGGCCCGACGCTCGACCCAAGCCGGGGCCGCCCCCATCACGCCAACAGATCAAGCGCGATCCGCGACAGCGCCTGCACCCCAAGCCCGATGCACCGCTCGTCCGGCTGGTAGCCCGCATTGTGCAGCCGGTCGTTGCGCCCCGGCGCGCCGGCGCCGACGCGCAGCTGGAAGGCGGGAACCCGATCCGCGAAGGCGGAGAAATCCTCGGCGCCCATGGAAGGCTCGCCCTCCTCCGGCGCCTCGCCGAACTGCGCCGCCAGGCTGCCGATCGCGGGGTCCGTCACCCGGTCGTCATTGCGCAGCGGCGGCACCCTGCGCTGGTAGTCCAGCTCGGCCGTCGTGCGCATCGCCGCGCATACCCCCTCCAGCAGGCGGCGGATGGCGGCCTCCGCCTTGTCGCGCGCCTCCGCGTGCAGGGTGCGCACCGTGCCCTTCAGCTGCACGCGCTCGGGGATGATGTTGTAGGTGGTGCCGCCCTGGAACATGCCGACGGTGACGACGGCAGGGTGGATCGGTTTCATCTCCCGGCTCACCACCGTCTGCATCTGGCCCACCAGCGCGGCGGCGGCGACGATCGGGTCTATCGAATCGTAAGGATGCGCGGCGTGGCCCGACCGGCCGCGGAGCGCAATGTCGAAACGGTCCGCGGCGGCGAGCGCTGCCCCGCGCACGAATCCGAAGCGGCCGACCGGCATGTCCGGCATGTTGTGGAAGCCGAGCGCCAGGTCCACGCCCTCGGCCGCCCCGTCGGCGATCATCGCCGCCGCTCCCTCCAGCACCTCCTCGGCCGGCTGGAAGACCAGCACCACCCGGCCGGCCAGCTGCGGCGCCAGCCCCTTCAGCACCTCGGCGACGCCGAGCAGCGTGGTGGTGTGGATGTCGTGCCCGCAGGCATGCATCTTCCCCGCGACGGTGCTGGCGAAGGGCAGCCCCGTCTCCTCATGGATCGGCAGCGCGTCCATGTCCGCCCGGATGGCGAGGGTCCGGCCTGGCCGCCCGCCCTCGATCACGCCGAGCACGCCGGTGCCGCCCACCTTCGTGCGGTGCGGGATGCCCATGCGCGCGAGCTCCGCCGCTACGATGCCCGCGGTGCGCGTCTCCTCGAAGGCGAGCTCGGGATGCGCGTGGATGTCGCGGCGGATCGCGACCAGCCGCTCCTCGAGCGCTGCAGCGGCGTCACGAATGCGGGTCGCGGGGTCGTTGGCGAGGCTCGGCGACATCGGGGACCTGCTGAGGTTGCGGCGGAGCAAAGCCGCAAGCCAGCCCCGGCGCAAGCGGCGCCCGCCCCGCCCGCAGCCCCGGGGGGTGCCCCATGGGCCGCACCATTGGCCGCCCCATTGGTCCGCCCGATGGCCCGCGTCACGCTTGACCGCCGCCCGCGGCACCGCTTGTGTGTGGCACCAAGCGCCGCCCATTGTCCTGGGCGGTCAGGGGAGGCGAGCGTCGCGTCATGAGGGTCAATGCCAAGGACATAGCGGCAGCCTTGCTGCTTATCCTGATTGCGGCCGCCGGCCTCTGGCTCAACCAGGACCATGCACTGGGCAGCGCCCGCCGCATGGGACCCGGCTACATGCCCATGCTGGTCTTCGTGGTGCAGGTCGCACTCGGCGCTGCCGTGCTGCTCGGCGCCCTTTTCAACGGGCCGGACCCGCTGCGGCGCTGGACGGGGCTCGAGACCGGCAGCCTGGTCCTCGCCGTGTTGGTCGGCACGGTGGTGTCGTACGCGGCGACCGCGGTCTCCCCCTATTTCTCGCAGACCTACAACGGCATCGGCCTCGGGCTGCTGGCCGGCTTCTTCGTGCTCTGCCTGGCCGCCGGCTGGCAGCTCATCGCCCTGATCCTGGCGGCCATGTGCGTCTTCGGCCTGCTGCTGGAACAGGGCGGGCTGATGCTCGCCATCATCGGCACGGTCGTCGTCTCGGCGCTGGCCGACCCGGACCACCGGCGCCGGCCGCTCGGCGTGGCCGGGCTCACCGTCTTCCTGCTCGCGCTGTGCTGGTGGATCTTCATCAAGCAGCTCGACATCCGCGTGCCCGTCTGGCCGCAACTCTGACGCGGCGCGAAAGGGACCACCCCCCATGGACACCCTTATCGGCAACCTGGCGCACGGCTTCGGCGTCGCGCTGAGCTTCCAGAACCTGCTCTTCGCGCTGATCGGCGCGCTGATCGGGACGGCCATCGGCGTGCTGCCGGGAATCGGGCCGGTCGCCACCATCTCGCTGCTGCTGCCGATCACCTTCGGCCAGCCGGCGACCACCGCCATCATCATGCTGGCCGGCATCTACTACGGCGCGCAGTATGGCGGCTCCACCACCGCCATCCTGCTGAACCTGCCGGGCGAGATCAGTTCGGTCGTCACCACGCTCGAGGGCTACAAGATGGCCCGCAACGGGCGGGCCGGCGCGGCACTCGCCACCTCCGCCCTCGGCTCCTTCTTCGCCGGCTCGGTCGCCACCATCCTGGTCGCGGCCTCCGGGCCCCTGCTGACGCAGGTCGCCCTCTCCTTCGGGCCGGCGGATTACTTCTCGCTCATGCTGCTCGGCCTGATCATCTCGGCCGTCCTGGCGCAGGGCTCGGTGCTGAAGTCGGTCGCCATGGTGGTCCTCGGCGTCGCGCTCGGCCTGGTGGGGACGGATGTGCAGACCGGCCAGCAGCGCTTCACCTTCGGCGTTCCGGAGCTTTCGGACGGTATCAGCTTCGTCGCGCTGGCCATGGGCACCTTCGGCATCGCCGAGATCATCCTGAACCTCGAGCGGCCGGAGGCGCGCTCCATCCTGAAGACCGAGGTGGGCAGCCTGTTCCTGACGAAGGAGGAGTGGACGCGCGCCACGCCCTCGGTGCTGCGCGGCACGCTGGTCGGCTCCGTCCTCGGCATCCTGCCGGGAGGCGGCGCGGCGCTCGCCTCCTTCGCCTCCTACATGATGGAGCGGAAGGTCTCCCGCGGCCGGGCGATGTTCGGCAACGGCGCGATCGAGGGCGTGGCCGGGCCGGAGGCGGCGAACAACGCGGCGGCGCAGACCAGCTTCATCCCGCTGCTCACCCTGGGCATCCCGGCCAATGCGGTGATGGCGCTGATGGTGGGCGCCCTGATCATCCAGGGCATCCAGCCGGGCCCGCGGATGGTGGAGGCGCAGCCCGACCTGTTCTGGGGCCTCATCGCCTCCATGTGGATCGGCAACGTCATGCTGCTGGTCATCAACCTGCCGATGATCGGCATGTGGGTGAAGCTGCTGCAGGTGCCCTACAAGTACCTCTACCCCTCCATCCTCGTGTTCTGCTGCATCGGCGTCTACTCGATCAACAACAACGTCTTCGACGTCTACTCCACCATCCTGTTCGCGCTGTTCGGCTATGTCTGCAACAAGCTGCGGATGGAGCCGGCGCCGCTGCTGATCGGCTTCGTGCTGGGGCCGATGATGGAGGAACACCTGCGGCGGGCCATGCTGCTCTCGCGCGGCGACCCCATGGTGTTCGTCCAGCGGCCGATCAGCGCGACGCTGCTGGCGATCGGCGCGATTGCGCTGCTGGCCATGGCGCTGCCGAACCTGCGGAAGGGGAAGGAGGCGGCGCTGGCGGGGTGACGTTGGCGCAGATGGCCCTTGGGGGAGGGAGGGAACTCCCTCCCCCAAACCCCCACCTACTTTTTTCTGCGCCTTTGCCGGTCCCGCGGCCCCATTCGCCCGCGTCAGCCCCCAGCGACCGTTTCCGTGCCGCACGCTGAGGCGCCCGCATGGACCTGAACCTCGCCGGCAGGGTCGCCCTCGTCACCGGCGCCTCCGCCGGCCTCGGCCGCACCACCGCCCGCATGCTGGCCGAGGAGGGCTGCCGCCTCGCCATCCTCGCCCGCCGCCGCCCGCTGCTCGAGACCCTCGCCGCCGAACTCCCCGTCACCGCCGACCCGCTGATCCTCATCGAGGACATCACCGACCCCGCCGCGGCCGAGCGCGTGCGCGACGCCGTGCTCGCCCGCTTCGGCCGGCTCGACATCCTGGTGAACAATGCCGGGGGCAGCCGCCCGCAGCCCGCCGGATCCCTGGGCGAGGAAGCGGTGTGGCAGGAGGCGATGGAGCTCAACTTCCACGCCGCCCGCCGCCTGACCCACGCCTTCATCCCCGCCATGCAGGCGCAGCGCTTCGGCCGGGTGGTCAACATCACCGGCCAGGACGAGCCGCACAACGTGAACGCCGCCAACGCGCCGAATGGCGCCGCGCATATCTGGGCCAAGGCGCTGTCCCGCCAGGTCGGCCGGGACGGCATCACGGTGAACTCCATCCCGCCCGGCCGCATCCGCTCCGAGCAGATCGACGCCCGCATCCTGCCGACCGAGCAGGCGCGCCGCGACTGGGCGGAGCGCGAGGTGCCGGTGGGCTACATCGGCGAGCCGGAGGACCTGGCGGCGCTCGTCGTATTCCTCGCCTCGCCCCGCGCCCGCTACATCACCGGCCAGGTGATCCATGTGGATGGCGGCACGCGGCGGTTCAGCCATTAGGAGCCCGCCCATGGAACCGCCGCGCCACGTCACGCAGCACTGGGTCCTCCGCAAGCCCGCCGCGCGCGGGCGGCGCGGCATCGTCGTCGCGCAGGTGAAATCGGCGGCCGAAGCCGGCGCGCTGATGCTGGAAGCGGGCGGCAGCGCGGCGGATGCCGCCATCGCCACCGCCTTCGCGCTTGCGGCCGTGGAGCCCTGGAACAGCGGCCTCGGCGGCATCGGCTTCGCGCAGGTCGCGGCCCCCGGCCAGGCGCCGGAGACGCTGGATTTCGGCCCGGTCGCGCCCTCGGGCCTCGATCCCGCCGCCTTCCCGCTGACCGGCCGCCTGAAGCAGGACCTGTTTGCCTGGCCGGAGGTCGTGGGCGACCGCAACATCCACGGGCCGCTCTCCTGCGTCATCCCCTCCGCCGTCGCGGGCTATGCGGCGCTGCATGCGAAGCATGGGCGGCTGCCGCTGCGGGAGGTGCTGGCGCCCGCCGTGGCGCTGGCGAAGCGCGGCCTGCCGAAGGACTGGTTCACCTCGCTGAAGATCACCTTCAGCGCGCCGACGCTCCGCCTCTACCCCGAAAGCGCGCGCATCTACCTGGCCGGCGGGCTGCCGCCGGCGCCGCCCTATCAGGGCGCGCCTGGCCATCTCGCGCTCGGCGCCCTGCCGGCGACGCTCGAGCGGCTGCAGCAGGCGGGGCTCGAGGATTTCTACCGGGGCGAGGTGGCAGCGGCGATCGCCCACGACGTGGCGGCGATGGGCGGCGTGCTCTCGGCCGCCGATCTCGCCGGCTGCCGCGCGCGCTTCCTGCCCGCCGTCGCGCAGCCCTGGGCCGGGCGCACCCTGCTGCTGGCGAACGGGCTGACCGCGGCGCCGACCCTGGCCGCCGTGCTGCGCGGCATGGAAGGCGCGGCCTCCGGCGCCGCGCCCTCGCCGGAATGGTACGCGCGCCTCGCTCGCGTGCTGCGCGGCGCCTATGCGGAGCGCCTGAAGGGCCTCGGCGATGCAGAGCCGCCGGGTGCCGAGACCTGCACCACGCACCTGACGGTGTGCGATGCGGAGGGGATGATGGTCGCGATGACCACCACGCTGCTCTCCTCCATGGGCAGCCGCGTCGTGCTGCCCGGGACCGGCGTGCTGCTGAACAACGGCGTCATGTGGTTCGACCCGCAGCCGGGCACGCCGAACGCGATCGGCCCGGGCAAGCGGCCGCTGACCAATATGTGCCCGGTCATCGCGCTGGACGCGGAGGGCCGGCCGGAGATCGCCGCGGGCGCCTCCGGCGGGCGGCGCATCCTCGCCGCCGTCCACCAGATGCTCGCCTTCGTGGGCGAGTTCGGCATGGCGCCCGAGGCGGCGGCGCACCATCCGCGCATCGACGTCTCCGGCCCCGAGGGCGTCGCGGCCGATGCGCGGCTGCCGGCGGAGGTGGTGGCGGCGCTGGCCGCGGAGGCCGCGGTGCAGGTGGTCGAGCATGGCGTGATGCCGATCAACTTCGCCAACCCCAACCTGATCCTGCGCGGCCCGGGCGGGGAGGCGACCGGCATCAGCGACGCCGCCTCGCCCTGGAGCGCGGCGGTCGCGGCGCGCGCCGGCTGACCCCTGGGCATGCCACCCCGGCCCCCCACCTCTTGGCCCGATCTGCCGAGGAACCCGCCATGCCAGAGGACGCCCTGCCAGAGGACGGCCTGATCGAGCCCGTCATCGGCCTGATCGGCGGCTCCGGCCTCTACGACATCGAGGGGCTGGAGGAGCGCGAGTGGCGCGAGGTGCACACCCCCTGGGGCGAGACCTCCGACCTGCTGCTCTGCGGGCGGCTCGCGGGGGTGCGCTGCGTCTTCCTGCCGCGCCACGGCCGCGGCCATCCGCGCCCGCCCTCCGCGCTCAACTACCGCGCCAACATCGACGCGCTGAAGCGGCTGGGGGTGACGGAGGTGATCTCCCTCTCCGCCGTCGGCTCGCTGCGGGAGGATTTGCCGCCCGGCCACTTCGTCATCGTGGACCAGTTCATCGACCGCACCTTCGCGCGCGAGAAATCCTTCTTCGGCACCGGCTGCGTCGCCCATGTCTCCATGGCCCACCCGGTCTGCCCGCGCCTCGGCGACGCGCTGGAGGAAGTGGCGCGCGGCCTCTCCCTGCCGGTCACGCGCGGCGGCACCTACCTCGTCATGGAAGGCCCGCAATTCAGCACGAAGGCGGAGAGCGAGCTCTATCGCCAATGGGGCTGCAGCGTGATCGGCATGACCAACATGCCGGAGGCCAAGCTCGCGCGGGAGGCCGAGCTCTGCTACGCGACCCTTGCCATGGTCACCGATTTCGACTGCTGGCACCCGGAGCACGACCACGTCACCGTCGAGCAGGTGGTGAAGGTGCTGGTCGGCAATGCCGGGAAGGCACGGGACCTGGTGCGCGCCGTGGTGCCCATCCTCGGGCGCCCGCGCGGCCCCTGCCCCGCGGGCTGCGACCGCGCCCTCGACAACGCCATCATCACCGCGCCCGAGATGCGCGACCCGGCGCTGCTCCGCAAGCTCGACGCCGTGGCCGGCCGGGTGCTGCGCGCCGCCTGAGCCATGCAGGATATCGGCGCCGCCTGCGTCTCGGCCCTCCGCCTGCTGGCGGGGGCCGATCCGGCGCTCTACGGCATCGTCCTGCTGTCGCTCCGGGTCAGCCTCTCCGCCGTGCTGCTGGCAGCACTTGTCGGGCTGCCGGCGGGCGCGCTGCTCGCCGTGCTGCGCTTCCCGGGCCGGGTGCTGCTGGTTGCCGGCTGCAACGCGCTGATGGGCCTGCCGCCCGTGGTGGTAGGCCTCGGTCTCTACCTGCTGCTCAGCCGCAGCGGGCCGCTCGGCGGGCTCGGCCTGCTGTTCACGCCGGGGGCGATGATCCTCGCCCAGGCGCTGCTGGTGGCGCCCATCCTCGCCGCCCTGGCCCGCCAGGCGATGGAGACGCTGTGGGAGGAGTATGAGGAGCAGCTGAGAAGCTTCGGCGCCGGCCCGCTGCGCGCCGTGCCGACGCTGCTCTGGGACGGGCGGGTTGCCCTCGTCACCGTGCTGCTGGCGGGCTTCGGCCGCGCCGCAGCGGAAGTGGGCGCCGTCATCGTGGTCGGCGGCAATATCGAAGGCTGGACGCGCGTGATGACGACGGCGATCGCACTCGAGACCAGCAAGGGCGACCTGCCGCTGGCGCTTGCCCTCGGCCTGGTGCTGCTGCTGATCGTGCTCGTCGTGAACGGCCTGGCGCAGGCGCTGCGCGGCGCG
>DASQVL010000322.1:0-2200 GCA_035640795.1 Crenalkalicoccus sp.
TGCTGCTGGCGGCCGACCTCCTGGTCGGGCTGCGGCTGCGCGGCCTGCTGCGGCCGGCGGCGGCGCTGCTCGCCCTCGGCCTCATCGCCGCCCCCGCCAGGGCTGCCGAGGCGGAGCCGGAGGGCGCCTATGCCCTCTCCACCCGCCTCGCCTATGTCGTCACCGGCGACGCCGCGGTGGACGAGACGGTGCGCATGGGGCTCGTCGGCCTCTCCGACTACGTGAACCGCCGCACCGCGGCCGCGCTCGCCGAGCCGGTGGCGGTGACGCCCGGGCAGGACGACCTCTCCTTCTTCCCCCTGCTCTACTGGGCGGTGCTGCCCGGCGCGGCGGCGCCGGACGCGGCGGCGGCGCGCGCGCTGAACTCCTTCATGCGCCAGGGCGGCATCATCCTGTTCGATACGCGCGACGAGGGCTCGGGCGAGGGCTTCGCGCCGGGGGCGCGGGAGGCGCTGAAGCGCGTCACCCAGAACCTCGCCATCCCGCCCCTCGCGCCGGTCGCGGACGACCACGTGCTGCGCCGCGCCTTCTACCTGCTGCCGGAACTGCCCGGCCGCTTCGCCGGGGGGCAGGTCTGGGTGGCGCGCGACCAGGACCGGGCGAATGACAGCGTCTCCCCGGTCATCATCGGCGGGCATGACTGGGCGAGCGCCTGGGCGGTGGACGGGCGCGGCAACACGCCCTTCGCCGTGGTGCCGGGGGGCGGGCGGCAGCGGACGCTGGCCTACCGCTTCGGCGTCAACCTCGTGATGTACGCGCTGACCGGCAACTACAAGGGCGACCAGGTGCACGTGCCGGCCATCCTCGAGCGGCTGGGGAACTGAGATGGCGGCGATCCTGACGCCGGGCGGCGCGCGCTGATGCAGCATGTCGTCGCCGGGCTCGACCTCTCGCCCATCCTGCCGGCTTGGCTGCTCGCGGCCCTCGGCCTCGTCGCGCTCGTGGCCCTCGCCCCGGCGCTCTGGCGGCGCGCGCGCGGGGCGCCGCTGCGGGCGCTCACCTTCGCGCTGCTGCTGCTCGCCCTCGCCAATCCGCGCCTGGTCGAGGAGACGCGCGAGACGCGGCCCGACATCGCCCTCCTCGTCGTGGACCGCAGCGACAGCGCCATGCTCGGTGCCCGCGGCGCGGCGATCGAGGCGGCGCGGCGGGCCATCGAGGCGCGCGCCGCGAAACTGCCCGAGCTTGAGCTGCGCACGCTGGAGGTGCCGGAGTCGGGCAACCAGGGCACGCGGCTCTTCACCGCCATGCAGCGCGCGCTCGCCGACATCCCGCGCGCCCGCCTCGCCGGCATCATCGCGCTGACCGACGGCCAGGTGCACGACGTGCCCGCCCAGCCGCCGGCGGATGCGCCCTTCCACGCCCTGCTGCCCGGCCGGCCCGGCGAGACGGACCGCCGCATCCGCCTGATCGAGGCGCCGGGCTTCGGCATCGTCGGGCGGAGCGTGGAGCTGCGCGTCGCCATCGAGGATCTGGGCGTCGCCGATCCTACGGGCGCGGCGCGGCTCACCATCCGCCGCGACGGCGCGCCGCCGCGCGTCGAGAGCGTGCCGGTCGGCCGCGAGCACCGCATCGAGGTGCCGATCGAGCGCGGCGGGCCGACGGTGGTGGAGCTCTCCGCCGAGACGCGGCCGGGCGAGGTCTCCGACCTCAACAACCGCGCCGTCGTCACCATCAACGGCGTGCGCGACCGGCTGCGCGTGCTGCTGGTCAGCGGGGAGCCCAATCCCGGGGAGCGCACCTGGCGGCGGCTGCTGAAGGCCGATCCGGGCGTGGACCTGGTACACTTCACCATCCTGCGGCCGCCGGAGAAGGATGATCTCACGCCGCTGAACGAGCTGGCGCTGATCGCCTTCCCGGTGCGCGAGCTGTTCCAGCTGAAGCTGCGCGACTTCGACCTGATCGTCTTCGACCGCTTCGCCAACCGCGGCATCCTGCCGCCCGCCTATCTGCGCAACATCGCCGACTACGTCCGCGGCGGCGGCGCGCTGCTGATGTCGGTCGGGCCGGAATTCGCGGGGCCCGCAAGCCTCGCCCTGACCCCGCTCGGCGCGGTGCTGCCCGCCCGCCCCTCCCCTGGTGCCGGGCAGAGCGGCATCCTCGATGGGCCGTTCCGCCCGCATGTGACCGCGATCGGCGCCCGCCATCCGGTGACCGAGGGGTTGACCGGCGCCAACCCGACCGAATCCGCCGATGCCAGCTG
>DASQVL010000323.1:0-4319 GCA_035640795.1 Crenalkalicoccus sp.
CTCCCCCAAAGGCCACCCATGCCCCGCTGGACGCCAATCGCCCCCTCGCCCTAGCCTCCGGTCATGGAAGCGCCCGACCGCACCCCGGCCACCCACGACATCGGCGGCGCCACCCGCTTCCGCTGCGTCCCCGTGGAGCGCGACGAGGCGCCGCCCGACGCCTTCGGCAAGCGCGTGGACGCGCTCCGCGCTCTCCTCGCCGCCCGGGGCCTGATGACCGTGGACGAGCTGCGCCGCGGAATCGAGGCCATCCCGCCCGAGGAGTATTTCGAGCTCACCTATTACGAGCGCTGGCTGCGCTCGATCACCGCGATCCTTCTGGAAAAGGGCGTCGTGACTGCGGAGGAGCTGCGGTGACCCCCACCCCCCGCTTCGGGCGCGGCGACATGGTTCGCGTGCGCGACGACTGGCCGGAACGCCGCGGCCCGGTCCACATCCGCACGCCGCACTACCTCCGCGGCCGGGAAGGCCGCGTCGAGCGCGTCCTCGGCGCTTTCCGCAATCCGGAGGACCTGGCCTTCGCCCGGCCCGCGCCGCTCCGCGTCCTCTACCACGTGCTGTTCGCGCTTCCGCCGATCTGGGGCGAGGGCCGCGCCGGCGACCAGATCCTCGTCGAGATCTTCGAGCACTGGCTGGAACCCGCCGCCGCGCAGGAGGCCGCATGAGCCCGCCCGCCCGCCCCGAATCGGCCGCCGCACTCGGGAAGCTGATGGGCGCGCTGATCGCCCGCGGCGTGGTCAGCGAGGCGGAGATCGCCGCGCGCATCGCCCGGACCGACCGGGCGAGTCCCGAGATCGGCGCCCGCATGGTCGCCCGCGCCTGGACCGATCCGGCCTACCGCGCCCTGCTGCTCTCGGACGGCGCCGCGGCGGCCGAGCGGATGGGCGTCTCCATGGCCGGCGCGCCGCCGCTCGGCGTGCTGGAGGACACGGCTTCGCGGCACCACGTCATCGTCTGCACCCTCTGCAGCTGCTACCCGCGCGCCGTGCTCGGCTACCCGCCGCACTGGTACAAGAGCGCGGCCTATCGCGCCCGCGTGGTACGGGACCCGCGCGGCGTGCTGGCCGAATGGGGCACGGACATCCCGGACAGCGTGGAGATCCGGGTGGTGGACAGCACCGCCGACTACCGCTGGATGGTGCTGCCGCTCCGCCCCGCGGGAACCGAGGGCTGGGACGAGGCGGCGCTGGCCGCCCTGGTCACGCGGGACGCGCTGGTCGGCGTGGCGCTGCCGCTGCGGCCGCAGGCCGCCGCGGCCTGAACCGCCCCGCCCTGAACCGCCCCGCCCCGGGGGGCGGCATTCCGCGGCGGCGATCCGGGGGATAGTCTCCCCGCCTCCCATGCACCTCCAGCCGCACGAAACGGATGGGCTGCCGCAGCCACGCCGGCTCATCGCGATCATCGTCATCCTGCTCACGATCGGCGTGACCGTGCTGGACGGCGCCATGGTGAACATCGCGCTCCCCGGGATCGCGCGCGACCTCGGCATCGCGCCGGCCAGCGCGACCTGGCTGCTGAACGCCTATCAGCTCACGGTCGTCTCGACGCTGCTGCCCTTCGCGGCGCTCGGCGAGATCCTGGGCTTCCGCCGGGTCTACCTGACCGGGGCCGGGGTGTTCGCCGGCGCGGCGCTGGGCGCGGCCCTCGCCCCGGATTTCGGGGTGCTGCTCGGCTGCCGCATCCTGCAGGGCCTCGGCGCCTCGGCGGTGATGAGCCTGACGGCGGGGCTGATCCGCTGGACCTACCCCTCGGCGCAGCTCGGCCGGGCCATCGGCATCAATGCCATGGTGGTCGCCACCTGCGGGGCGGCGGCGCCCTCCCTGGCGGGCGCCATCCTCGCGGTCGCCACCTGGCCGGCGCTGTTCCTGGTGGACGTGCCGGTGGCCGGCCTCGCCCTGCTGCTCGGCCTGCGCAGCCTGCCCACGCCGCCGCGGGCCGCCCGCGCCTTCGATGCGGAGGGGGCGGCGCTGAACGTCGCCGCCTTCCTGCTGGTCTTCCTCGGGCTCGACCTGCTGCTGCCACACCCGGGGCTGGGCATGGCGCTGCTCGCCGCCGGCGCCGTCGCGGGATGGCGGCTGGTCAGGACACAGCTCGACCGGCCGGCGCCGCTGCTGCCGCTCGACCTGCTCGGCATAAGGGTGATCGGGCTGGCGGTCGCCGCTTCCGTCCTCGGCTTCGCTGCCTGGTATGCAAGCTATGTGGCACTCCCCTTCCGCTTCCAGGCGGCGGGGTGGAGCCAGGTCGCGACCGGCCTGCTGATGACGCCCTGGCCGCTGGCCATGGCGGTGGCAGCGCCCCTCTGCGGCCGGCTGTCGGACCGGGTGCCGACGGCGCTGCTCTGCGCCGGCGGGATGGCGGTGCTGGCGGCCGGGCTCGGCCTGCTGGCGAGCCTGCCGGCCGGCACACCCGCGCCGGTGCTGGCTGCGGTCGTCGCGCTGTGCGGCGCCGGCTTCGGGGCGTTCCAGACGCCCAACAACCGGACCATGCTGGGCGCCGCGCCCAAGGCCCGCAGCGGCGGGGCGGGTGGGCTGCAGGCGACGGCGCGGCTGCTCGGCTCCACGGTCGGCACCACCACCATCGCGCTCTGCTTCCAGCTGATGGAGGAGGCGGGCCCCCGGGTCGCGCTGCTGGCCGGGCTCACCTGCGCGGTAGGGGCGGGCGCGCTCAGCCTGTCCCGCCGTCGGGTCCAGGCTTAGAGCATTTTCCGTTCACATGCGTTCACGGCAAATGCTCTATCTCGTTGTTTGCAGACCAGATTCACGCCACCGGGCGCGCACGCCCGTCCGCGATCCGCTCTGAAAAAAGGGGCCGGTGGCGTGACCCACCGGCCCCAAGGTGCGAGCCGCGCGCCCATCCGCAGGATGCGGCGCGGGATCGTCGGGAGGAGACGTCCAAGGCATCGCTTGAACGTGATCTGTGTATCGTATTCACGATCTCGTGCAGATGGAGACTTAGTGGACTTCCGGTAATCTAACGGAATTCCGCAACCAGGGGCTGTCCCTGTGCCGGCAGCGCCACATCAGGGTTGAGGTACGCCCCCTGCCGCCGCAACGCGGCGCGGAGCTCGGTGACGGCTACCGCCCGCGGCGCCACCCCGTTCGCCGCGGCAAGCGCCGCCGCGACCCCGGCCGCCTGGCCGCTCAGCCAGCATTGCGGGATCTCGCGCAGGAAGGCGTGGCTGGACGGGTCGCAGGCGAGATGCCGGCCGGGGGCCAGCAGCCCGTCCAGCTCCGCCGGCACCAGTGCGCCATAGCCCACCGAGACATTGCCGAAGGCGGGGGCGAGGCTCGGCGAGACGCCGATCTCGTCCGCCGCCACCCGCCCGTCCCAGTCGGCCCGCGTCACCGCGCCCACCCCCACCAGCCGCCGCGCGTGCCGCACGCCGAGCTGAGGCGCGGTCAGCATCAGGAAGGCGCCCGCGAAACCCGGCGCATGGGCGCGGTAGAAGTCGAGGTGCTGCGCCGCGAGGCGGTGGCTGCGGATCTCGACCTCCGTCTGGTCCTCGACATCCACGGCCGAGAAGCCGGCAAGGCGCGGGCCCATGAACAGCGCCACGTCGTCGCGCCAGGAGACGAAGGCCTTGTCGAACAGGCCGAAAGCCTCCTTGCCGCGCCGCATGAACTCGGCGAACCCGGCGGGCTGCGCGGCGCGCCAGGCGAGCCAGCGCGGCATATCCACCCCTCCGATGAGGAAGGCGGTGTTTATCGTGTGGTGGATGTCGCGCGTGTCCACATCGGTGGAGCAGGCGGCGCCGGCGCGGTGGAACAGGTCGCCATCGCCGGTCGCGTCCACCGTGACGCGGGCGAGCACGACGCGGCGGCCCTGCTTGCTCTCGAAGATGGCGCCGCGCACCGCGCCATCCTCGAGCACCGGCAGGGCGCCCCAGGCGTGGAACAGCAGCTCGGCGCCCGACTCTAGCACCATCTCCTGCGCAACGAGCTTCATCGCCTCCGGGTCGCAGGTGGGGGAGTGGGTGACGATGCCATGGAAGGCGGCGGTGCGCGCCGCCCAGCAGGCGGCGGTCGCGGCGTCCCGCACGCCCCAGGCCTCGCGCGGCGGTCCGGCGACGGCGCCCTTCGGCAGGCGATCGAGGAATTCCTCGGCGAAGCCGCGGATCACGAGGCGGCCCTCCCAATCCGTCATCCGGTCGATCCAGATGACGAGGCCGCCGGTGGACAGCCCGCCCAGATGGTTGCCGCGCTCGAGCAGGAGGGTGCGGGCACCGAGCCGGGCCGCGGCGACCGCCGCGGCGACGCCCGCGGGGCCGCCGCCCACCACGAGCACGTCGCATTCGGCGTGGACCGGCACCTCGCGTGCCG
>DASQVL010000324.1:0-6459 GCA_035640795.1 Crenalkalicoccus sp.
ACCGGCGGCATCCAGGTCACCGCCAGCGTCCTCGGCCCCGAGGACGTGCTGAAGGTGATCGACCAGGGCGCCGACGACACCACCAACGCCGTCTCCATCCGCCGCTTCTTCGCCCGCGTCGCCGGCGTGCGCACCACCGAGCGCACGACGGAGGCGACGGTGATCCAGACCCGCCACCGCATCCCCGAAGCCCCACTGCGCGAGGACCAGATCCTGGTCTACCAGGTGCCGATGCCCGAGCCGCTGTTCCGGCTGGAGCCGCGCACCGCCGAGACGAAGCGCATGCACGCGCTGGCCGATTACGGGCTGATGCAGGTGAAGCTTTATGAGGACATCGCGCAGCACGGCCACATCGCCACCTCCTACAACTACCCGGTGATGGTGAACGGCCGTTACCTGATGTCCCCCTCCCCCATTCCCTGCTTCGACAACCCGAAGATGGACCGCATGCCGGCGCTGCAGCTCTTCGGCGCGGGGCGGGAGAAGCGGATCTACGCCGTGCCGCCCTATACCCCGGTGCGCTCGCTGGACTTCGAGGACCATCCCTTCCGGCCGCTGCGCGCCGATGCCGCCTGCGCGCTCTGCGGCGCGCGCGACAGCTACCTGGACGAGGTGGTGACCGATGATCGCGGCGGGCGGATCTTCGTCTGCTCCGACACCGACTGGTGCGGCCAGCGCCAGGCGGCGCGGGAGGCGGCGGAGTGAGCGCGCCGCCGCTGCTCGAAGCGCGCGGCCTCGCCCTCCGCTTCGGTCCGGTCACGGCGCTGGATGACGTCGCCCTCGCCCTCTGGCCCGGCGAGGTGGTGGCGATCGTGGGCGAGTCGGGCTCCGGCAAGACGACGCTGCTCCGCGTCCTCTCCGGCCTGCTGCGCCCCGATGCCGGCACGGTCAGCTACCGTGACCCCGCGGGCGGCGTGCACGAGGTCCACGGCATGGGCGAGGCGGCGCTGCGGCGCCTGCACCGCTCCGACTGGGGCTTCGTGCACCAGAACCCGCGCGATGGCCTGCGCATGAACGTCTCCGCCGGCGGCAATGTGGGGGAGCGGCTGATGGCCGCCGGCGCCCGCCATTACGGCCGGATCCGGGAGGAGGCGACAGCCTGGCTGCGGCGTGTGGAGATGGATCCGGGGCGGCTCGATGACCCGCCCTCCCGCTTCTCCGGCGGCATGCAGCAGCGGCTGCAGATCGCGCGCACGCTGGTGACGCGCCCGCGCCTCGTCTTCATGGACGAGCCGACAGGCGGCCTCGACGTCTCCGTGCAGGCGCGGCTGCTCGACCTGATCCGCGCCCTGGTCGCCGATCTCGGCCTTGCCGTGCTGCTGGTGACGCACGACATCGCCGCGGCCCGGCTTCTCGCGCACCGCATCCTGGTGATGCGCGCGGGGCGGGTGGTGGAGGAAGGGCTGACCGACCGCGTGCTGGACGACCCGCAGCACGCCTACACACAGCTCCTCGTCGCCTCGGTGCTGGCTGCATGAGCGCCTTGGATGAGGGCCGGCCGATGCAGGCCTCCGCGCCTCCCGGCGCTCCGGCCATCGGACGGCACGTCCTGCGGGCGGTGGGCCTCTCGAAGAGCTTCACCCTGCACCTGCAGGGCGGCATCGTCCTGCCGGTCCTGCGCGGCATCGAGATCGCCGTGGCACCCGGCGAGTGCGTGGCCCTGGCCGGCCCCTCCGGTGCCGGCAAGTCCACGCTCATGCGCTGCCTCTACGCCAATTACGGCGCCGCCGCCGGCCGCGTGCTGGTGCGCCATGCGGGGCAGGAGGTGGACCTCGCCAGCGCCGATCCCCGGCTGGTGCGGGAGGTCCGGCGCGACACCCTGGGCTATGTCAGCCAATTCCTGCGCGTCATCCCGCGCGTCCCCGCCCTCGACATCGTTGCGGAGCCGCTGATCGCGCGCGGCCTGCCGCCCGATGCGGCCCGCGCCCGCGCCGCCGCCCTCCTCACCCGGCTCAACCTCCCCGCCCGGCTGCATCACCTGCCGCCCGCCACCTTCTCGGGCGGGGAGCAGCAGCGGGTGAACCTGGCGCGCGGCTTCGCGCCCTTCTATCCCGTGCTGCTGCTGGACGAGCCGACCGCGAGCCTCGACGCCGCCAACCGCGCCGTGGTGGTTTCGCTGATCGAGGCGGCGAAGGCGGCGGGCACGGCCGTCGTCGGGATCTTCCACGATCGGGAGGTGCGCGACCGCGTCGCCGACCGGCTGTTCGAGGTGCGGGCGGAGCAGGACGCGGCGTGACCACCGAAACCGTTCTGACCAATGCGCGCCTGGTGCTGCCGGACGCGGTGCTGGAGGGCACGGTCGTGCTCCATGACGGCCGGATCACCGAGGTCGCGGAAGGCCGCTCCCACCTCCCCGCCGCGCGGGACCTGGAGGGCGACCACCTCATTCCCGGCATCGTGGACCTGCACACGGACAATCTGGAACGCCAGGTGCAGCCGCGCAGCAATGCCCGCTGGCCGAGCCGCTCCGCCCTCCTCGCGCATGACCAGCAATGCGTCGCCGCCGGCCTCACCACCGTGCTGGACGCGCTCTGCCTCGGCGATCTCGGCTTCGATCCCGGCCGCGACCAGACCTTCCGTGATGGCGTTGCGGACCTCGACGCCCTTGCGGAGACCGGCGCGCTGAAGGCGGAGCACTTCCTGCATCTCCGCTGCGAGCTGCCGGCGCCCGACTTCCCGCCGGCGCTGGAGCTGGTGGTGGACCACCCGCGCGCGCGCATGGTCAGCCTGATGGACCATGCGCCCGGCGCCGGCCAGTACCGCGACCTCGCCCGCTACCGCGCCCTGCGCCAGCGCCAGACCGGGATGAGCCTCGCCGAGATCGAGGCGCATGTCGCAAGGCTGCTCGACCAGCGCGCGCGGCTGCGCGAGCCGCAGCGAAGCTGGCTGCTGGAGCGCATCGCCCACCGCAACCTGCCGCTGGCGAGCCATGACGACGACGACGTGGCGGAGGTGGCGCGCAACGCCGCCGACGGCATCCGCATCAGCGAATTCCCGGTGGTGATGGAGGCGGCGGCGGCGGCGAAGCGGCTCGACGTCGCGGTGATCGCCGGCGCGCCGAACATCGTCCGCGGCGGCAGCCACGCCGGCAATGTCGCGGCGCTCGATCTGGTGCGCGCCGGCCTGGCCGATGCGCTGGCGAGCGACTACGTCCCCGGCGCGATGCTGGAAGCCGCCTGGCACGCCGCGGCCGCAAGTGCGGCGACGCTGCCCGCCGCGATCGCCATGGTCACTGACGGGCCGGCGCGCATGGTCGGGCTCACCGATCGCGGCCGCATCGCCGCCGGGCTGCGCGCCGACCTGGTGCAGGTGCGGGAGATTGCGGGCCTGCCCGTCCTGCGCCGCGTCTGGCGCGGCGGCGTGCGCGTGGCGTGAGCGGGGAGCCGCGCTTCGCCCTGTACTGGGCGCCGGAGCTCGATGACCCGCTGCGCGCGCTGGGCTCCGCCTGGCTCGGCCGGGACGCCAAAACTGGGGCAGCGCTGGCCCAGCCCGCGCTGCCCGGCCTCGACATCGCGGAGATCACGGCGGATGCGCGGCTCTACGGCCTGCACGCCACGCTGAAGCCGCCCTTCCGGCCCGCCCTCGGCTACGAGGAGCTGGAGCGGAGCGCGGCGCATCTCGCCGCGCGCACCGCGCCCTTCGCGCTGCCGCCGCTCGCCGTCGCCGATCTCGACGGCTTCCTCGCGCTGCGCGAGACAGCGCCCTGCCCGCCCTTGCAGGCGCTGGCCGATGCCGCCGTCGCCGCGCTCGACCATTGCCGCGCCCCGCCGCCGGAGGAGGAGCTGGCCCGCCGCCGCCGCGCCGGGCTGACCCCGGCGCAGGAGGCGCTGCTGGCGCGCTGGGGCTATCCCTACGTCTTCGCGGAGTGGCGCTTCCACGTGACGCTGACGCGGCGCCTTTCGCCCGAGGAGAAGGCCCTGGTGCTGCCCGCCGTGCAGGCGCGTCTCGGCGCGGCGGCTTCGCGGCCACGGCAGGTCGCCTCGGTCTGCCTGTTCGCGCAGCGCGGCCCGGGCGCGCCCTTCCTCCTGGCGCGCCGCTTCCCGCTCGGCGGCCCGGTGGATTGACCGCGGCGCGGCCGGCGCCCTCAATCGCCGGCGCAGCAGGCACGGACGCCGCCATGTTCACCACCCGCCCCGAGATTGCCGGCACCTTCGGCGCCGTCGCCTCCACCCACTGGGTCGCCAGCCAGGTCGGCATGGCGGTGCTGGAGCGCGGCGGCAACGCCTTCGACGCCGCCGCTGCCGCCGGCTTCACCCTGCAGGTCATGGAGCCGCACCTGAACGGCCCGGGCGGCGACTGCCCCATCATCCTGCACAGCGCGAAGCTCGACCGGCAGCTGGTGATCTGCGGCCAGGGCCCGGCGCCGCGCGCGCTGACCGTCGCGAAGCTGAAAGGTGAACTCGGCCTCGAGCTGGTGCCGGGCACCGGCTTCCTGCCCGCCCCCATTCCCGGCGCCTTCGATGCCTGGATGCTGATGCTGCGCGACCACGGCACCTGGACGCCGCGGGAGGTGCTGGAATTCGCCATCGGCTATGCCCGGAACGGCGCGCCCGTGGTGCCGCGCATCGTGGCGACCATCGAGACGGTGCGCCCGCTCTTCGAGAGCGCCTGGCCCTCCTCCGCCGCGCTCTGGCTGCGCGGGATCACGGCGGGCGGGCTCTACACCAACCCGACCCTCGCCGGGACCTATGAGCGGGTCGTGCGGGAGGCCGAGGCCGCCGGCGCCGACCGCGAGGCGCAGATCGAGGCGGCACGCCGCGCCTGGTATGGCGGCTTCGTCGCCGAGGCGATCGAGCGCTTCGCCAGCCGCTTCGAGGCGCTGGACACCTCCGGCCGCCGCCACGCCGCGCTGCTGACGGCCGAAGACATGGCGGGCTGGCGCGCCGGCACGGAGGCGCCCGCGCGCTACGATTGGCGCGGCCACACCGTCCTGAAATGCGGGCCGTGGAGCCAGGGCCCGACCATGCTGCAGACGCTCTCGCTCCTCGCGGGCTTCGACATGGCGGGGATGGACCCGGTGGGGGCGGAGTTCGCGCACACCGTGGTGGAGGCGATGAAGCTCGCCTTCGCCGACCGCGAGGCCTGGTATGGCGACCCCGCCTTCACGGAGGTGCCGCTCGCGACGCTGCTCTCGCCCGGCTATGCGGCGGAGCGCCGCAAGCTGATGGGCGGCATGGCGAGCCTGGAATTCCGCCCCGGCAGCCCCGATGGCCGCGCGCCGCGCACCGATTACGCCGCGGCGGTCAGGCGCGCGCAGGAGACGGTCGCCCAGGCCGGGACGGGCGAGCCGACCGTCTCCCGCCTCGGCGCCTCGGGCGGCGACACCTGCCATGTGGACGTGGTGGACCGCTGGGGGAACATGGTCAGCGCCACGCCCTCCGCCGGCTGGCTGCAATCCTCGCCGGCGATCCCGGAGCTTGGCTTCTGCCTCGGCACGCGCTGCCAGATGTTCTGGCTGGACGAGACGCTGCCGAACGGCCTCGTGCCCGGCAAGCGGCCGCGCACCACCCTCTCGCCCAGCCTGGTGCTGCGGGAGGGGCGACCCTGGATGGCGTTCGGCACGCCGGGCGGAGAGCAGCAGGACCAGTGGCAGCCCATCATGCTGCTGCGCATGGTGGAGCATGGCCTCGGCATCCAGCAGGCGATCGATCTGCCGAGCTTCCATTCGGAGCACTGGATTTCGAGCTTCTGGCCGCGCGGCGCGCGGCCGGGGCGGGTGGTGCTGGAGGGGCGCTACTCTCCCGCGGTGCTGGAGGAGATGCTGCGGCGCGGGCACCGGGCCGAGATCGGCGGGGAGTGGTCGGAAGGACGGCTGACCGGCGCGCGGCGGGAGGCGGACGGGCAGATCCTGGCGGGGGCCAATCCGCGGGGGATGCAGGGTTACGCGGTGGGGCGGTGACGTCGGGTTGCCCTTGGGGGAGGAAGGGAACTTCCTCCCCCAAGCCCCCACCATCCTTTTTTTGCTCCTTTCCCGGTGGCGCTTGCCCGGTTCGACCGGAAGACTCCCGGCCTTGGGCCGGGCCCACCGCAATGCGCCGGTAAGTTGTCCGACGGCCCGGCATGCGCCACGCTGCGCCGGCAACCAAACGGACCCCGCATGATGCAGAGACGCGCCCTTCTCGGCCTGTCCCTCGCCGCGTTGCTGCCGGCTGCCGCGGTGGCGCAGACCGACGCGCCGCCACCGGACTACCCCCCCGCGCAGCCACCGCCGCCGGCGCGGCAGCAGCGCGCCAAGGGACCGAAGCTGACCAGCCTGAACTATGACGAGATGACGCCGCGCCAGCGCCGCAAGGTGGCGCAGCGCCTGGCCGGGCCGGGCAACCCGCCCCTGCCGCCCGAGCAGGCGCGGCAGGCCTGGGACAGCATGACGCCGCGGCAGCGGCGGGACGCCGCGCACACGGGCGGCCATCGCCGAGCCCAGACCGGCGCCCCTCCCCCGGCCCCACCCGTGACCCAGTA
>DASQVL010000325.1:0-3617 GCA_035640795.1 Crenalkalicoccus sp.
GTCGCGCTGCTGCAGCGCGATAAGGCCGGGCGGCGGCAGCGCCGGCGTCTCGATGTTGCGCGCCATTGCCCAGATCTGCGCGCGCAGCGCCATGGCGCGCGGCTTCAGCGCCTCCGGCACGAAGAGCGCGAAGCGGCCGGCGCGGATGCCGATCGATTTCAGCTTCTGCCGCACCTCGGGCGGGATGGAGGCATCCGTCGCGCCGGGGGCGAGGCCCAGCGCCTCCCGCAGCAGGTAAGCCGGGCCGCGCAGCGTGTTGTCGGCCTCGGCCTTCGCCTCGACGGCGCCGATGGCGCCGAGCTCGCGGGCGATCACGCTTTCCACGTACTTCGCAAGCCGTGCGCGGACGCGCTCGCGCTGCGCGCCGTCGAGGAACTCCGAGGGCAGCACCTCGACCTGCGGCTTGGCGGGCTCCGGCCCCGGGCGGAGGCGGGCGATCTCCGCCCCGTCCCACAGCACGCGGTGGCTGGGCGTCAGCGAGAAGGCCTCGTCCTTCGCGGTCTCCACCGCGGCGATGCGGCGCGGCATCTCCTCGCGCAGCGCGCGGCGGGCGGCGCGGAGGACGAGCTTCCGCTCCTCCTCGTTCTCGGCATTCGGGTCGGGGTGGAAGACGAAGCCCTCGACGCGGCCGACGGAATGGCCTTCCACCACCACCTCGCCGCGGCGCGTCACCGCGGAGAGCAGCTCCTCCTCGGTATCGTCCAGGCGGCGGATCAGGTGGGCGGCGCGGCGGTCCACGAAGCGCGCCGTCAGGCTCGCATGCAGCGCGTCGGAGACCGCGTCCTCGGCGGCGCGGGCCTCGGCCTGGAAGCGGGCGGCATCGCGCATCCAGTCGCCGCGCGCCGCGACATAGGACCAGACGCGGATGGAGGCGAGGCGCGCCATCAGCGTGTCGAGGTCGCCCTCGACGCTGCCGCATTGCGCGATCTGCGAGGCGACCCAGTCCTCCGGCAGCGCGCCGTCCTCCGCCAGGTGGCGGAAGATCCGGCCGCAGAGGGCGATGTGGCTGTCATCGGCCAGCTTGCGGAAATCGGGGACCTGGCAGGCCTCCCACAACAGCCGGACGCGGGCGCGGCCGCGGGCCAGGTCGCGGATCTCGCCCTCCCGCGCCAGCGCGGCGAGGGTCACGTGGTCCGTCGCGTCATGGCCCTTGGCGAGGCCCGCCTGCGGCGGCGGCGCGGCCAGGCTGTCGAGCAGCGCGTCCACGGAGGTGAAGTCGAGCTCGCCATTGCGCCAGGCCAGCGTCTGCAGCGCCTCGAAGCTGTGGGTCTCGATCTTCTCGACCATCTCGTCGGAGAGCGGCGGGCACTCGGCCGTGGTGCCGAAGCTGCCGTCGCGCATGCCGCGCCCGGCGCGGCCGGCGATCTGCGCGGCCTCCTGCGCCGAAAGGCCGCGCGCCTGGTGGCCGTCGAATTTCTGCAGGGACGCGAAGGCCACATGGTCCACATCCATGTTGAGGCCCATGCCGATCGCGTCGGTCGCCACCAGGAAGTCCACCTCGCGGTTCTGGTAGAGCGCCACCTGGGCGTTGCGCGTGCGCGGACTGAGCCGGCCCATCACCACCGCGCAGCCGCCGCGGCGGCGGCGGATCGCCTCCGCGATGGCGTAGACCTCGGCCGCGCTGAAGGCGACGACGGCGGAGCGCGCGGGCAGGCGCGTGAGCTTGGCGGGGCCGGCGTAGGAGAGCTGGGAGAGGCGCGGGCGCGTCTCCACCTCGGCGCGCGGCACCAGGCGCTGCAGCAGCGGGCGGATGGTCTCGGCGCCGAGGAACATGGTCTCCACCATGCCGCGGGCGTTCAGCAGCCGGTCGGTGAAGACATGGCCGCGATCGGGGTCGGCGCAGAGCTGGATCTCGTCCACCGCCACGAACTCCGCCTGGCGGTCGAGCGGCATGGCCTCCACGGTGCAGGCGAACCACTTCGCCTCCGGGGGCACGATCTTCTCCTCCCCGGTGATCAGCGCGACGTGCCGTTCGCCCTTCTGGGCAACCATGCGGTCGTAATTCTCGCGCGCCAGCAGGCGCAGCGGGAAGCCGATGATGCCGGACGCATGCGCCAGCAGGCGGGTGATGGCGAGATGCGTCTTGCCCGTATTGGTGGGCCCGAGCACCGCCTTCACGCGGGCGTCGAACATGGGGGTGTGGGGGTCCGACATGCGGGGCGCATCCATGGGCTTGTGCGCAGAGCTTGGCAAGCGCGGGGCGGGCTGTGCCGGGCGGCACGGCGGGGATGTCGGATCGGAGGGCGCATGCGGCGAGAGGCGATCTTGGCGTATGGGACGCACCATGGGACGCAGCGCGTGCGGCTTCGCCCGGGCCGGGGCGTGTTGGCCGACGCGTGTTGCTGCCGCTGCGCGGCCGGCGAAGCCGCCCGAGGCCGCGCCGGCGCTTGGGGCATGACGTGCGTCAGCACTTCATGAGCCCGGGATCAATCATCGCGCCGACGGAGGATAACGATCGCGAACGCGCAAAGCTCGGGGATCGGGTGAGTCAGAAGAAATCTTATCTTGGCCATTTCCATCCTGTCGAGAAGCTTCAGCCGGTTCTTGTAGTAATAGTGTCCGAAATAGCCCTTGTACGTGATCACCTCGTACCCGATTCCCTCGAAGTTCCTGATGGCCTTTGCGGTGGGACCTCGGCACCAGTTGTAATAGGCGCGGAACTTGCCATGCTGGTGCTGGTCTCTCGGCGAGAACGCCGACAGCAGTGTATTGCTGAGCGTCTCAGGCACGATTCTGTTCAAAAGAAAGGGGAGGGTGAACAGACAGGGGAAGCAATGGACTGCGATGCCGCCCGGCTTCAGAAGTCTTCGTATGTTCTGATGGTAGCGCTTCGCATCCTTGACATGCTCGTTCACCCATCGCGAGAAGATCAGGTCGCACGACCCCAGCAGATCCGTGGGCAGCTGGTCGCTTGCGAAGTCGATGATCCGTGCCTCGATGCCGGCCGGTGCCTTGGCGAGTTCGTCCTCGCTGACGTCGGAGGTGATATATTGAAAGCCGAGTTCGGCGGCGTGGTCAGCGCTGAGCGTGGGGTTGGCGCCTGAGCCGACCTCCAGGACCCGCTTCGCGGTATATTTGCGGATCAGGCCCAGGAAATAATTTTCCTCATCATAGGCAAACGCTGGAGCCTTCTCGTAGCTGTCGTAAGTAATTTCCGGCATCGCGATGGACTGCATTCGGCCAGCATCCCCTCCCGGCGCAACCGGGACGCGACATGCCTTCCGGCAGGCACGTCTTTTCGGTTGGGATACGCAATTTAGCAGCTTGCTCGACGGGAGGGGCCGATCCGGCTGACGCAAGAGCCCTTCCGGAAGGAAGTTGAACTGGCCGAATTGGTCATGGCCCTGTCCATGGCGCCTGGGTTGGATGGCGGCGAGACTGGAGCGGTTCCGCTCGGTTCGCGCCCGGCTGGACCGGGCCATGCGCGCCGGCGGATCATGACGCTTGGCAGGTGGCAGAGGGACGGCCAGCCTGCCCAAGCTTGGTCAGAGCCCAGCTTGGTCAGAGCCCGCCCCTCCCCCGCCGCCGCGGCGCCCGCCCGCTTCGCGCTCCTCTACGCCGGCCAGTTCGCGGCGGCGGGCGTGGTGCTGCCCTTCCTGCCGGCGACGCTCGCCGCG
>DASQVL010000326.1:0-9984 GCA_035640795.1 Crenalkalicoccus sp.
GCGGCGCACCAGGGCGCGCACCAGCGCGACGCGCTGCTTCTGCCCGCCGGAGAGCTGGTGCGGCCGCCGCCGCTCGAGCCCCGCGAGGCCCACCATCTCCAGCGCCTCGGCGACGCGCCGCGCGGCCTCCGGCGCCGCCACGCCCTCGCGCCTGAGCCCGTAGGCGACGTTGCCGAAGACCGAGAGGTGGGGGAACAGCGCGTAGCTCTGGAACACCATGCCGACCGGGCGGGCATAAGGGGGCAGGCCCGCCAGGTCGCGGCCGTCGAGCAGGATGCGCCCGGCCTCCGGCGCCTCGAAGCCCGCGATGAGGCGGAGCAGCGTGGACTTGCCGGAGCCGGAGCCGCCGAGCAGGGCAAGGAACTCGCCGCGCGCGACCTTCAGCGTGACGTCGTCGAGTGCGGGCGCCGCGCCGAAGCGCTTGGTCACGCCCTCGACGCTCAGCAGGGGCGCCAGCGTGACCGCCTGGTCAAACACGGCGGAATCCGATGGCCGGCTGAGGCGGGGAGGAAGGGAATTTCCTCCGCCACGCCCCCTCCATGCTCTCTCCGGGCTTTCCGAAGGATGGGCTCCCCACCTGCGCCGCGCCCTCACCGCCCCGCCTTGAACCGGCTCCACAGCCGCGACCGCGCGCGCTCCGCCGCCGGCGGCAGCGTGCCGACGACGAAGGCCTTCGCCAGCGTCGCGTCCGGCGGATAGACATTCGGGTCGTTCCGCACCGCTTCGGGCAGCAGCGGGCGGCTCGCCGGCACCGCGTTCGGGTAGCGCACCGCGCCGGTGATGCCCGCCATCACCTCCGGCCGCAGCACGAAGTCCAGGAAGGCGTGCGCCGCCTCCGGGTTCGGCCCATCCACCGGCATCGCCATCATGTCGAACCAGAGATGCGGGCCGGCGGCCGGCGCCGCATAGGCCACCTCGATTCCCCGCCCCGCGGCGCGCGCGCGCACCGCCGCCTGGATCACGTCACCCGAATAGGTCAGCGCCGCGGCGATCTCGCCGGTCGCCAGCATGTTCACCAGCGCGCCGCTGCCCAGGATGGCGCGGAGATGCGGGCGAATTGCCAGCAGGGCCTGCTCCGCCGCGCGGAGGTCGGCGGCATCGGTGCTGACCGGGTCCCGCCCCAGCCAGCGGAGCACGGAAGGCAGCACATCCGTCGCGCTGTCCATCACCGCAAGCCCCGCCGGTGCCAGGCGCCGCGCATTGTCCGGCTTCAGCAGCAGGTCGAGCGAATCGGGGGCCGCATCCGGGGCCAGCGCGCGCACCCGGTCCGGCCGGAGTCCGAGGCCCACCGTCCCCCACAGATAGATCGCGCCGTGCCGGTTCCCCGGATCGGCCGCCGCGACGCGCGCCATCAGCCCGGCATCGAGGTTCCGCCAGTTCGGCACGCGCGCGCGATCCACCTCGCGCAGGGCGCCGGCGCGCACCAGCCGGGCGAAGGTGGGTTCCGCGCTCGGCACCACGATGTCGTAGCCGGAGCGGCCGGCGGAGAGCTTGCCCTCCAGCGTCTCCAGGCTGTCGTAGACGTCGTAGCGGATCGCCGTGCCGGTCTCGCGCTGGAAGCGCTCCAGCGCCGCCGGGTCCACGTAGTCGCTCCAGTTATAGACGTTGAGCGTGCCGGCCGCGCGCGCGGCGCCGGAGAGCAGCGCGGCGGGCAGGGCGAGCAGGAGGGGGCGGCGGCGCACCTTGCGCTTCTAGCATGCGGGCGCCGGAAGGCACGGCCCCGGCAATCCGCCGGTATCTAGGATCATTTTCCTTGACTGCCGTTATCGAACTGGGTTAATGCGGGAACGCCAACGGGCCAGCTGCGCCCGGCGCCCTTCCCCGAAGCCCGAGCATCGCCGCACCGCCCCGCGCCCCGGGGCGGCGCGCCGGCGCGCATCCCGCCCGCGACGGAGGTCCCCTTGCCCTTCAGCTCCGCGAACCTGACCGCCCTGATCCAGGGCAATGCCTTCACCCTCTGGCAGTACCGCACCACCGATGCGCGCGCGGTGGTCAGCGCCGCGGACTATTTCGCGCCGGTCGCCTCGGCGCTGCGGCCGGGTGACCTGATGGTGCTGCAGGCGGCGGATTCGCTGGCCCTGCTGCCGATCCGCAGCGGCCCGGCGCTCGGCACCGGCGTCACGCTGGACGGCGCGGTCGGCCCGCTGAACACGGTGCGCAGCATCGCCCAGAGCTTCTCCCTGGCCCAGGCCGCCGCCGCGGTGGTGCGGACCATCGTCCTATTGCCGCTCGGCGTCGCCATCGCCGCCGGCGGCAGCGTGCCGGTCACCGCCAACGTCACCGGCCAGGTCGCGCAGGTGGTCTTCACCCTGCTCGACGCCAACGGCGCCGTCATCCCGCCGGTGCAGACCGTGGCGGTCAGCAATGGCAGCGCGAGCACGAGCTTCGCCGCGCCGCCGGTCGGCAATGGCTACCGCATCCGGGCGGAGGACGCGGCCGATCCCGCCGTCGGCGTCACCGGGCCGAGCTTCAGCGTCGGCGCGGACACCGCCCTGCTGCGCACCCAGGACGGCTCCCTGCTGCTGCAGGAGAACGGCTCCGCCCTGAAGATCTGACCCGCCGCGCCTCCACAGCCCCGAACACCCTCCCGACCTCGCACGGAACCGCCAAACATGCCCGATGCCCGCATCAGCGAGCTTCCCGCCGCCAACGCCCTCTCCGATGGCGACCTCGCGCCGCTGGTGCAGGGCAGCGGCGCCAGCCTGGTCACCCGCCGCGCGAGCTTCGCGCAGCTGCGCGCCGCGACGCTGACCGATCGCGGCGTGCATGTGCGCGACTACGGCGCGAAGGGCGACGGCGCCACGGACGACGCGCCGGCGATCCAGGCGGCGATCAACGACGTCGCCGGCAAGGGCGGCGGCACCATCCTGTTCGGCCCGCGCCGCTACCGGCTGGCGAGCGCCGTCACCATCAATGGCGTCGCGGTGCGCCTGCAGGGCCAGGGCTTCACCGAGGCGCCGGGCCCGGCCGACGGCACTTGGCTGGTGGTGGACCAGACCGGCTTCACCCCCTTCACCTTCACCGGCGTCGCCGCGCGCGGCTCCGCGGTGCGCGACATCGCGGTCTTCCAGCAGCATCCGGGCGTGGTGGGCGGCAGCTGGGCGCCGGCCAACTACCCCTATGTCTTCGTGACGCAGGACTGCCTGGGCGGCGTGGACTTCGACAACCTCTTCCTCTGCGCCGTCAACCGCGGCATCTATTCCAGCAACTCCGGCCGGCTCGACATCCGCCGGCTGCGCGGCCAGGTCTTCACCGCGGGCGTCGAGCTCGACCAGTGCCTCGACGTGCCCCGCCTGCACAGCCTGCACTTCTGGCCCTTCTGGGGTCCCGACAACACGATCATCCGCTGGCAGCAGGCCAATGGCGACGCCATGATCTTCCGCCGCTGCGATGGCGCCTTCCTCGACCAGGCCTTCGCGCTCGGCTACCGCTCGATGTTCCGCTTCTCGAGCTCGGCCTCCGGCGTCACCACCAAGTTCTACATCGGCAATGCCTATGCCGATTTCGTGCAGTACGGGGTCTGGGTGGAGGCCTCCGGCACCGATGGCCAGATCGCCAACCTGACGACGCAGGGCGAGCTGTTCGGCAGCGGCGGCACGCCGCTGACCGGCGCCATCGGCCTCTACGTCGCCGGCAGCAACACCCGCGTGCACGCCGCGAACCTGCGCGTGGACACCACCCAGAACAACGCGGTCAGAGTGGAAGGCGCCGGCAACCGGCTGGACATCGCCTCGCTCCGCTGCGTGCGCTTCAACCAGCAGAACAACGGCTCGGCCGCCATCCACATCGCGGATTCCGGTGCGGGCACGCCGAACGCCGTCTTCCTCGGCAGCCTGCCGCTGCTCGAGACCGGCAATGGCGGCCCGCTGCTCAACAGCCCGACCAATGGCGTGCTGACCCATGGCGGCCCGGCCGGCGTCGCGGCCAGGCCCGGCCTCTCGGTGGGGGCCACGGATACCGGCCTGTTCCAGCCCGCCGCCTCGGCGCTCGCGGCGAGCGCGGGCGGCGCCGAGGTGCTGCGCGCGACCGGCGCCGGCAGCGTGACGCTCGGCGCCACGCCGGGCAGCCATGCGCTGGAGGTCGCGACCCCCGGCGCCACGCTGAACCGGCTGCTGGTCACCGGCGGCACGATGGGCAGCGCGGTGACGCTGCAGGCTGCCGGCGCGGACGCCAACATCGCGCTGAGCCTGGCGCCCAAGGGCACCGGCGCGCTGCTGGTGAACAACGCAGGCGGCGGCAATGTCGCGCGCATCTCCGGCTCTATTGCCAGCCCCACCACGCTCAACCCGGTCGTCATCGGCGTGGATGCGAGCTCAGCCGACACCAACGTCGCCGTCGTGCTCGGCAACCCGAAGGGCAACGGCTACATCTCCGCCCAGCTGCCCGACAATGCCGCAACCGGTGGCAACCCCCGCGGAACCGGCGCGGTGGACTGGCAGACCACGCGCAACACGGCGGCCCAGATTGCGCTCGGCCCCAACTCGGTGATCGCCGGCGGCCAGCGCAACCAGGTGAACGGCGCCAACGCCGTGGTGGGCGGCGGCCAGGCCAACTCTGCGAACGCCGCCAGCGCCGCCGTCGCCGGCGGCCAGAACAACACGGCCAGCGGCCAGTATTCCTGGGTGCCCGGCGGCTTCCAGGCGGATACGCGCAGCACCTACGGCAAGGGCGCCTTCGGCTCCGGCAACTTCAGCATCAGCGGCGACGCCCAGGCGGGCGAGCACGTGCTGCGCCAAAAGAGCACGGATGCGACGGCGCAGCGCCTGACCTCGGACAGCCTGGCGCCGGGCACCAGCAACTCCGTGATCCTGCCCGCCAACGGCACCTACCTGGTGCGCGTCATGGCGATCGCGCGCCAGACCGGCGGCACCGCCGGCACGCAGGGCGACAGCGCCGCCTGGGACGTGACCGCGCTGGTGAAGCGCGGCGTCCCCTTCACCGCCACCACCCTGGTCGCGGGCGGCGGGGCGAGCCTGGCGCCCAGCCTGAACGACGCCGCCGCCGCCGCCTGGCGCCTCACCATCGCCGCCGACACCACCAATGGGAGCCTCGCGGTCAGCGGCACCGGCGAGGCGAACAAGACCCTCTACTGGGTCGCCCGCGTGCTCTCCGTCGAGGCCGTGGGCTGACCGCAACCCCCTGGACCGAAGGACCCCCGCCATGGCCCTCTCGAAGCCGATCGAGATCCGCAACAGCGGCCACGTCGCCGAATACTGGCGGCTGACCCACTGCCAGGTCGACCACGCCGCCGGCGTCGTCGAGTTCCGCCTGCACGGCTACGCGACGCGCGAGGCGCGCGAATCCGGCAAGGCGCCGGTCGCCGGCATCGCCTACCGGCTGACGCCGCAGGCGATGGGCGCCGAGAGCCTGCACGGCGTGACGACGGCCGCGCTCTACCAGGCGGCGCGCCGGCAGCCCGCCGAGGACGGCGCCGCCTGGTTCGCCGACGCCGCCGATTGCTGACACCAGGCGCAGTTGAGATTGACATCTCAACTGCCCTCAGTCGCCGGCGCGGCCTCCGGCCGCTTGGTTACGCGGCACTTGCCGCGGCGGCCATTCGGCCGCTCAGCCTGCTTCGCAGGCTGCAAGTCAGGATTTGTGCAAGGCGGCATGAGCCGCGCCGCCCGCCCCTCCCCCTGAGCCCGCTTCCAGGAGCCCCTGATGTCCGACCTGACCGACTATGCGAAGAACCTGCTCGGCCGCGCGCTGACCGCGCGCATCCCGGCGCTGCCGACCCAGGTCTATCTCGGCCTCGGCACCGGCGGGGCCGATGCGACCGGGCTGGTGGGGGAGCCGGCGGGCAATGGCTATGCCCGCCAGCGCGTCACCTTCACCGGCACCGGCGTGCAGACCAACACGGACGCCATCCGCTTCACCTTCACCGCGGCGAGCGGCACGCTCACCCATTGCGGGCTGTTCGACGCGGCCTCCGGCGGCAACCCGCTGACCTGGGGCGCGCTCGCCCAGGCGGCGACGGTCAGCGCGGCGGGGACGGTCACGATCAATCCTTCGGGGCTGACGCTGACGCCGGGATGAGGGCCTGGATTGCCCTTGGGGGAGGACGGAAACCGCCTCCCCCAAGACCCCCTGCATCCATTTTCGGGTCCGCCTTCCGCCGCGCCGCACAGGCACCTCGCATCGCCGGACGGCGTTGCCCGCCTCACCCCAAGAGGCCGGCCAGCGCCGCCCGCACCTCCGCCACCCTCAGCCCGTCCAGCCGCTGCGCCCGCAGCACCGCGACGGCCCGCCCGCGCGGCGCGCAGAGCGCCGGGTCGCTCTCCGGCCCGAACAGCACCAGCGTCGGGCAGCCCGTCGCCGCCACCAGGTGCGAGGGGCCGGTGTCGTTCCCCACCGCGAAGGCGGCGCGGCGCGCCAGCGCCGCCAGCTCGCCATAGCCGGTCCGCCCCGTCAGGTCCCGCGCCCCCGCGGCCCTGGCGCGGATCGCCGCAGCCAGCTTCGCCTCCCCCGCCGTGCCCAGCACCACCATCGGCAGGTCGAGCGCCGCCGCCAGCGCGCCGAAGCACTCCGCCGGCCAGCGCTTGCCGGGCCGCGTCGCGGAGGCGCCGGGGATCAGCAGCGCGAAGCGCTCCGGCAGCGCGAAGGCCGAGAGATCCGCGTCCAGGAAGGACAGGTCCGGCGGCGGGAATTCGGTGATGCCCGCCATCTCCAGCTGCTCGCGCTGGCGTTCCATGGTGTGCATGAAGTCGCGCACCGGGTTGGCGTGCGGGTGGCTCGCGCCGCGCGCGATGCCGGACCACTCGACCGAGGCCGGCAGGAACATCCGGTAGCGGGAGGAGCGCGCCGAGGTCTGCAGGTCATAGACGCGGTGGAGCCCCGCTTCCCGCAGCCGCCGCCGCAGCGCCCAGAGGCCGCCGGGATCCGTCCAGGCCGGCCGCCCATCCGTCCAGATGCGGTCGAACCAGGGCGCGCCGCCGAGCAGCGGCGCATAGGGCGGCGTGGTCAGCAAGGTGATCTCGGCATCCGCGTGGTGCGCGCGGATCGCCGCGAAGGGCTCGAAGGCCTGCACCAGGTCGCCCAGCGAGGCGAGCTTGATGACGAGGATGCGCTGCCGCGCGGCCGCCGCGCGCGCCGGCGCGCCCTCGGCGAGGTCGCGCGGCGTCACAGCAGCTCCCGGTACACGGCGAGCGTCGCGGCCTGCATCGCCGCCGTGGTGTAGCGCGCCAGCACCGCCTCCCGCGCCCGCGCGCCGAGCGCCGCGCGCTCCTCCTCCGCCAGGGACAGCACGCGGCCGATCGCGGCCGCCAGCGCCCTCGGGTCCCCGGGCGGCACGCGCCAGCCGGTCACGCCGTCCTCCACCGTCTCCCGCGTCGCGCCGAGGTCGCTCGCGATCACCGGCCGCCGCATCGCCTGCGCCTCGATCACCGTGCGCCCGAAGGCCTCCGGCTCGGTCGAGGCGTGCACCACCACATCCGCCAGCAGCAGCGCCGCCGGCATGTCCGGCGTATGGCCCACGATCAGCACGCGGTCCTCCAGCTGCCGCGCGGCGACCAGCTCGGCGAGGCGCGCGTGGTAGGCCTCCCGCCCCTTGTCGCCGCCGACCAGCAGCGCCACCGCCTCGCCGGGCAGCCTGGCCATCGCCTCCACCAGCACGGCCTGGCCCTTCCACCCGGTCAGGCGCGCCGGCAGCATGACCACCGGCCGTCCCGGCGGCACGCGCCAGCGGCGGCGCAGCGCCGCGACGCGGTCCGGCTCAACCGTTGCCGGGTCGAAGCGCGCCGGGTCCACGCCGCGCGGGATGATGCGCAGCCGGTCGGCGCTCAGCGGATGCCGCGCGCGGATGTGCTCGGCGATGAAGCCGCTGATCGCGATCACCCGGTCGCCGCGCGCCATGACCGCGTTGTAGTGCCGCTTGCCCGGCAGGCTCTCCGTATAGGTGCCATGCCAGGTCGTGACGAAGCGCGCGCCGGTGCGGCGCGCGGCGAGCAGCGCGGACCAGGCCGGGGCGCGGGAACGGGCGTGCAGGATCTGGACCTCCTCCGCCCGCACCAGCGCGGCAAGCGCGGCGGCGTTGCGCCAGATGCACAAGGGGTTCTTGCTCGCCAGCGGCAGGGTCACGTGCTGCGCGCCCAGCTTTTCGAGATCCGCGACCAGCGCCCCGCCCGCCGAGGCGACGAGGGCGCGGAAGCCGGCGGCGAGCAGCGCCTCGGCGATCTCCAGGGTGCCGCGTTCCACGCCGCCGGAGGCCAGGGCGGGCAGCACCTGCAGCACGGCGGCACTCATCGCCCGGCTCGGCGGTCCGAGATGCACATGCCTCTCGCTCCCGGGGGCGTGGCGGGCGCACCCTGCCGTGCGGCAGCTTGCGGTGCAATCGGCGGAACGGTGTGCATGACTGCGCGCGTGGCCCAAGAACTTGGTCTCCGAAGGCCTCCGGGCCTATGCCGGGTCCCCAAGGACGATGCTGCGCATCGTTATCGGGAGCCCTGCTGGAGTGGGGTGTTTGAGGGGGAGGGCAAGGCCCTCCGCCTCAACCTCTGAGGAACGCAATGTCCGGGAAACTCAATGTCTGAGGAGCTCTCCGGCCGCCTCGACCGCGGTGACGGCGTGGAACTCGCCTGGCGGCGCCGCCCGGGCCGTGCGCCCGGCGTCGCCTTCCTCGGCGGCTTCAACAGCGACATGACCGGCACCAAGGCGGCCTGGCTCGACGGGCTTTGCGCCGCGCGCGGCCAGGCCTTCCTGCGTCTCGACTACAGTGGCCACGGCGCCAGCGGCGGGCGGTTCGAGGACGGGACGATCGGCCGCTGGGCCGGGGATGCCGCCGCCGTGCTGGACGCACTGGCCGAAGGGCCGCAGGTGTTGGTCGGCTCCTCCATGGGCGGCTGGATCGCCCTGCTGCTCGCCCTCCGTCCCGCCGCGCGCTGGCGCGTCACGGGCCTCATCGGCATCGCCGCGGCGCCCGACTTCACCGCCCGCATCGCGGCCAACCTGTCCGCCGAGGCGAAGGCGGCGCTGGCGCGGGACGGCGTCTGGCACCGCCCCAGCGCCTATGGCGAGCCCTACCCGATCACCCGCGCCCTGCTGGAGGACGGCGAGCGGCACCTGCTGCTCGACCGCCGCATCGCCATCGCGGCGCCGGTCCGGCTGCTGCAGGGCCAGCGCGACCCGGACGTGCCCTGGCAGACGGCGCTGCGCCTGGCCGATGCGATCGCGGGCGGCGAGGTGCAGGTCACGCTGGTGAAGGATGGCGACCACCGCCTTTCCCGCCCGCAGGACCTCGCGCTACTCGGCCGCACCCTCGCGCCGCTCCTCCTCGAGGATGGCGCGTAGCCCCTCCCGGTAGCTTGGATAGCGCCAGGCGAGGCCGAGCGCCGCCTTGGTCGCGGCATTCGCCACCCGGCGGTTCTCCGCCCAGAAGCTCAGGGCCATGGGGGACATGGCGCGCGCCGCCACCTCGAACGGAATCGCGGGCGGCGGCGGGACGCCGAGCAGCCGCGCCGCCTCCTCGACCACCGCCGCGCTCTCCGCCGGCAGGTCGTCCACCAGGTGCAGCACCCGCACGCCGCTCCTCGGCGCGGTGCGCAGGGCGGCGAGCACCGCGGCGCCGATGTCGTCGCGGTGGATGCGGCTGAAGGCGTGGCCGGGATTGAGGGTGCGGCGGGCCGTTCCCTCGCGGAGCTCGTCGAAGACGCTGCGGCCCGGCCCGTAGATGCCGCCCGCCCGGAACAGGTCCACCGCGGCGCGGTCGGCGAAGCCGGCCCATTCCTCCTCGGCCACCCGGCGCCGATGCGTGCGCTCCTGGCCCGGGGCGGGCGGCGAGGTCTCCGCCACCCAGCGGCCGCCGCGGTCGCCATAGACGCCGGTGGTGGAGAGATAGCCGACCCAGCGGAGCGGCGCCCCGGCCAGCGCCGCGCCATGCGCGGCGAGCACCGGGTCGCCCGCCTCCCCCGGCTGGGCGGTGACCAGCAGGTGGGTGGCGGCGGCGAGCGCCGGCCCGGCCGCATCGAAGGGGAGGATTTCGACGCCCGC
>DASQVL010000327.1:0-3769 GCA_035640795.1 Crenalkalicoccus sp.
CACCGCGATGCCGAGCCGCGCGGCGAAGCCCTCCGGCCGCTCGCCCGGGCCCTCCCAGCGCAGCCGCGTCCAGCCGGCGAGCGCCGGGGCGAAGCCCAGCGCATCGGTGCCGCGCGGCGCCGCAGCGAGCGCGGTGAAGCCATCGAGGCGGGCGGCGAGGAAGCCCGGGAAACGGTGGCCGAGGCGGTCGAGATCGGCCGGCGTCAGCCGCTCCTCCGGCGCCACGCTGCGCGGGAAGCGGGCGACCGCCAGCGCGATGCGGAGCAGTTCGGCGCAGTCCAGGCGGTCGGTGCGGTCGGACACGGCAACTCCCGCATGGGGCGTGGGATGGCTTCCGGAGCCAGCGCGTCCCGCCCTGGCGCGCCCAGCATCGGTGCGCGCATGCAGGGCGATCGCAGGCCACTGAAAACAAAGGCTGGTGTTCCGATCCGAAGGGCGCCGCACTGGCGGCGAACTTCGGAATCGAGACACTAGCCCAGGACACGCCGCGCGCGACCCCCGCGTGCAGGCCGCACGGCGTTGGCACGCGCAGGGCGTGGCTGTAGAACACGGCGCGGCGCAGCCGGACAGGGGTCAAGTATGCTGGCGGATCCGATGACGGGCGCAGCCGACCTGCTCGACCTTGTCGGCGAGCGGACGCTGCTGGCCGGGCACCCGCGCGCGGCCTCGGGCCCGGCGCAGGGCAGCAGCACGGTGTTCCAGCCGAAGGAGCTGCTGCTGGAACTGGCGCAGGTGCGGCTTGCCGCGGCGGGGCACCGGCCGATCCTCGCCAATCCGCATTTCATGCGTGTCGCGGAGTGGTCGCCAAGCTTAACCGCCATCCATTTCTCGGCCATCGAGCTCACCTGCCCGGTGCCGATCGCCCGCAACGTGCAGGTGCTCAGCGGTACCGACCTGCTGGGCCTCGCCGAGGAGCGGCGGCTCGGCGAGCCGAACGGGCTCCGACGGCAGCGCACCCTGCTGATGGACGGGCTGGTGAGCGTGGCGCCGCCGGAGGCGAGCGAGGGGCTGCTGCCGCCCGGCCGCGTCGTGCCGCTCGACATCGCGCCGCTGGTCGCCGCCGCGCCGTCCCTGCCGATGGAGGGCGCGCGGCCGGTGCAGTGGCACAGCTGCGACCTGGAGACCGGGCCGTACAACTTCCTGCGGCTGCGGCAGCAGCCGAAGCTCGCCACCACCCATGTGCGGGTGCTGGTGGACAGCATCGTGCGCGGCGGGCACCGCATCGCGGTGGGCTTCGCGACGCCGGCCGTCATCTGCGACCTCGGCCCGGTGCTGCGCGCCTTCGGCGCCATGGCCGGGCCGGGCCGGGCGGCGATGCTGCTGGTCTTCTTCTTCGGCTCGCCGGAGGAATTGGCGACATCGCTGGCCGAGCGCGCGCATGCGAGCTTCTTCGGCGACAATTTTCACTGCCCGACGGTGCGCTTCCTGCACGGGCCCTTCGCGGCGGCGGATCTGCTCTACGCGGTGCGCGCAGCAACCTGCACGGTGGACACCTGCTTCGGCGGCACGCTGGCGCGGGTCGCGGAGGCGCTCGGGATTCCGAATCGGCTGATCGTGGGCCCGGATGGCCGCTTCGACGCCTGGCGGGACAGCGTGCTGGGCACGCGCGGCATCCTGTGGGACCAGGTGTTCGAGGCGGAGACGCTCTCGGCACGCCAGCACAAGGCGGATCGCGGCGCGGAACGCGCGCTGCTCGCCGCCCTCTCGGCCATGCTGTAGGCCGCAATCGGCCTGAGTGTGCTCACCGGAGGTGACCACATCCAAGGCGCGAATCGCCGGGTCAGGAAAACCGGATCGGCATAGGCCACGGTCGGCGCGACGCCGGTCCACGGCCAGGGATTCCGGCGCAGGTGTTTCCGGCGCAGGGTCTCCTTCGGCCGGACGGAAGGCGCTGCCTCCCGCGGCGCGGCGCGCCGGGTCAGGCGACGCGGCGGTCCACCTCGCGGAAGCCGGCGAACATGTAGCCCGCGCCGCGGATTGTCTTGATCGCCTCCTCCTGCTCCGGCCCGAGCTTGCGGCGCAGCCGGAGCACGAGGTTGTCCACGGTGCGGTCCTCCGCCCGGAAGGGGCGGCGGAACACGGTGGCGGCTATGGCGTCACGGCTGACCGCGCGGCCGTGCGCCTCCACCAGCATCTGCATCAGGTCGAACTCTGCGGTGGTGAGCTGGCATTCGGACCCATCCGGCCGAAGCAGCTGACGGCGCTGCGGGAAGAGGTGCCAGCCATTGATCGGCAGCGCCGGCATCGGTTCCGCGACGCCCCATTCGGCCCGCCGCAGCACGGCGCGGAGCCGGGCGAGCAGCGCGCGCAGCGGCAGGCCGCGCGGCACCAGGTCATCCGCCCCGGCCTCCAGTATCAGAACCTGGCTGACCTCATCGGCCGAGCTGCCCAGCACCGCGCAGGGAATGCGCGAGACCTCCCGGATCCGGCGGAGCAAGGAGAGCGCGAAGGCGGTCTCCCCGCGGTCGCCCAGAATGAGCAGGCGAGGCGGCCGCGTGCGCAAGCGGCCCATGGTGGCGGCCATGTCGAGCACCTCCGCCCCCAGGCCGTGTTCGGCCAGGAATCGCGCCAGCCGATCCGCCGATGCGCTCTCGAGTTCGACGATGCCGAGCCCAGCTTGCGCCATTGCCGCCCCCGATGCGCTGACGGGCACCACTCATTCACATCTAGCCTGACTCACGGCGGCGCGCTGTGCGCGTGCACCCACCCCAGAAAGCGACTAATCTACAAAAATTCTGACGAGAGTGTTACCCGAGCAACGCCACGCCGCCGTGAGCGCCACCTTTATGGGTTGTTTGCGCTGCGAAATACAACGGGGAGTTGGGGTCGGCTGTGTTAAACCTTCCGTCATCGGGCGCCAAACCGAGCCGCGCGCGCAATATGCCCCGGATCAGGCGCGGAAGGGACGGCCCGAGGCCACCGCATCCACCAGGGCAAGCTGCTGCGGCAGGCAGACGCTGCGGAGGTCGTAGCGCTCCACCACCGTGCGCCGGGCGGCCGCCCGCAGATGCGCATGCGCGGCCGGATCGGCCAGCGCGCCGATCACCGCATCGGCCACCGCGTCGGGCGAGAAGAAGTCCACCAGCAGCCCGTTTTCGCCATGGACGATCACCTCCTCGACCGGCGGCGTCGCCGAGCCGATGACGAGGCATTCCGAGGCCATCGCCTCGAGCATCGACCAGGAGAGGACGAAGGGGTAGGTCAGGTAGACATGGGCCGAAGAGAGGCTCATCAGCGTCTGCAGCGCGGCGTGCGGGATCTTGCCCGTGAAGTGCACCCGCGCGAGATCCAGCCGCTCGCCGAGCTCGGCCAGCAGCACCGCCTTCCAGGTCCCGCCCTCCCGCGGCGCCACGCCGTAATGCGGCTCCTCGCCCCCCACGATGACCACCTGCGCGGCCGGGCGGACGGCCAGGATGGCAGGCAGGCTCCGCATGAACGTCGGGAAGCCCCGATAGGGCTCGAGTCCGCGTGCGACGAAAGTCACCACCTCGTCGCCGGGTTGCAGCGTGCGGCCATCCGGCAGCGCGAAGCGTGTGTCCGGCTGGCGGCGGATCTGCGCGGTATCCACCCCCTCATGCACCACGGAGATGTGCGGCCGCGCCCAGTCCGGGAAGCGGCTGGCCTGCCAGCGCGTGGGCGTCTGGCCCCAGTCCGCCTGCTCGAGGGAGAGCAGCTGCGCGGCGTTCAGCGTGCGCACCCGGCAGGCATCGTCCAGGCTGACCGGGCCGGGCGGGTCGAAGCCCACATCGGCGCCGGTCGAGAAATAATA
>DASQVL010000328.1:0-4167 GCA_035640795.1 Crenalkalicoccus sp.
CGCCAGGCGTCGCGCCGCGCGCCCGTGCAGCGCCGGTCGCGTCTCCCCGGGCCGCGGCAGCACCGCGATCGGCGTCGCCCGCGCCAGCTCCTGCCATCGCTTCCAGCGCGGCAGCTGGCGCAGGATGTCGGCCCCCGCCAGCAGCACGAACGCCGCCCGCGGGAAACGCCGGCGGAGGGCCGCCAGCGTATCCACCGTGTAGCGGGTGCCGAGCCGGGCCTCGATGTCCGTCGCCACGATCCGCCGCCCGTCGGCGATGGCGCGGGCGGAGGCGAGGCGCTCCGCGAAGGGCGCCATGCCCGCGACCGGCTTCAGCGGGTTGCCGGGCGAGACCATCAGCCAGACCTGGTCGAGGCCGAGTCGCCGCAGCGCCTGTTCCGCCACGTGGCGGTGCCCCTCATGCGCCGGGTTGAAGCTGCCGCCGAGCAGGCCGATGCGGGCCCGCCGGCCATCGCCCCATCGGCCGGGCGGCGTCACTTGGCGTGGACGGTGACCGCCACCGGCGCCTCGGCCAGCCCGGCATAGGTCAGGGTGTAGGTGCGGCCCGCCACCATCGGCATGGCCGCCGAATAGCCGGCGATGGAGAGGTACTGGCCGGGCTCCAGCCGCCGCCCCGCCTTCTTCAGGTCCTCGGCCAGGAAGGCGACGGCGTTCATCGGCTGGCCGAGCACGGCCGCGCCCGCCGACTGGCTGAGCTGCTTGCCGGTATCGTCCGTCATGGTCACCGTCATCTTCTCGAGCCGCTCGGCGAAGGCGGGCGTCGCCTCCACCGGGATCGGCCGGCCCAGCACTCCGAGCCGCGCGCCGGCATTGATCGCCGCGAGGCTGGGCCCGGTGAAGCCGCTGGCAAGGACGAGGTCCGGCAGCTCGATGTAGGGGATGACCTGGTCGAGGTGCTTCAGGATCTCCACCGGGTCGCGCCCCGCTTCGTTCACCCCGGCATCCTTCACGCGGACCAGGAAATCCGCCTCGATGCGCGGGACCGCGGCGAAGGCGGCCGGCACCTCGGCGCCGCTCCGCATCTCGATCGTACGGGTGAAGATGGTGCCACGGATCGGCTCGGCGACGCCGAATTGCTGCTGCGTCGCGGCGGAGGTCAGGGCCAGCTTGTAGCCGACCGGCGGCCCCCATTCGCGGGCCAGCAGCGCCACCAGCTTGTCCTGCGCGCAGTAGCCATCGGCCATGGAGGCGAGGCCGGGATAGGCCTGGCTCGGCCGGTTCGCCAGGACGTTGTCGGCAAGCTGGCGCACCGCGTCATCCGCCGGGCATTCGGCGAGGGCGGGGCCGGCCAGGCCGGCGGTGGCAAGAGCGGCGAGCAGCATCCGGCGCATGGTGTTCCCTCTTCGAATCGAGGGGATGCTACCAGAGCCGCCCGCCGCGACGAGCCCCGCCGCACCTCACCAGAAGACGAGCGTCCGGACCTCGATGCTCTCGCGCGGCGGGGCATCCGGCGGCGTCTCCGGATCGTCGAAGGCGCCGTGGGCGGAGAGCCGCGCCCGGCCATCGGTGGCGCTGTCGTAGCACTTGATCAGCAGCGCCTCCTCCGGCCGCTGGCGCGCCAGGTACCACCAGCGATGCGCCGGGTTGAACAGCACGGAGAAGGTCTGGCCGACGCGGTTGGGATAGACCAGTTCCGTCACCACCAGGTCGCGCTCCGCCATGGACTGCGCATCGCAGAGGGCAAGCGGGCTCTCCTCCACCGGCCGGCCGATCGGCCGCCACAGGTTCACGATGGCAAAGCGCCGCGCGAGCAGCGCATCGGCCTCCGCCGGCAGCAGGTCGCGCACGCGCTGCGGCCCGCTCTCCCAGGTGTAGTCGTTGTGCACGCGCTTGACCGGCTCGCGCAGCGGCGCGTCGGCGCGGCGCGGCCCGCGGATGGTGTGGTCGAACATGACGACGCGCGCGGCGCCGAGCGCGTCCCGGAGCAGCGCCTCCACCTCGGGCCGGTAGGCGCTCTCCACGACCGCAGGATCGCGGAGGTCGCCCGCGCGGCTCGGTGCGTCGAGCCAGGCGAAGCCGTGGCGGTCGAGCGTGAAGGCGTCCTCCCGCCCGCGGGCATCGGCGATGGCGACGAGGTGCGGCTCAGGCTCGATGGTGCTGGCTGGCTCGCCGGCGGGCGGCGCCTCCACGTAGCGGCGCGGGCGGCCGCCCGGCACCGGCTTCAGGTAGTTCAGCGTTGCGGTGACGGTACGGGGGGAGGGGCGGAGGTCGTCGGGCATCGGAGCTCTCTCCTGTGCGCGTCCTGACAGATCGGCGCGCCCGGGCCTGGCCCCAAGTGGGGGGCGCATGCCGGGGAAGCGGGACCGTCGCGCGGCGGCAGCAATCCCGGTGGAGCTTGACCGCGGCTGCGCGCGGCCCTCCCTCCCGCGGAGCGCCTCACGGCACCAGGACGCCCGGGTTGAGGATCCTGGCCGGGTCGAGCGCGCTCTTGGCCACGTCGAGCGCCCTGCCGAACAGGGCGGGCCGCTGCTCGCGGTACCAGGGCATGTGGTCGCGCCCGACCGCGTGGTGGTGGGTGATCGTCCCGCCCGCCGCGAGCAGCGCGTCGGAGGCGCGGGCCTTGATGTGCCGCCACTGTTCGAGGAGCTGGCCCGGCGTGCCGCGCACGTTGAAGGTGTAGTAGGGCGCCGGGCCGTCCGGGTAGACGTGGGTGAAGCGGGTCGAGACGGTGCCGGACCGGCCGCCCGTCGCCTCCTTGAGCGCCTCCTCGGTCGCCGTGCGCACGGCGGTGTGGAAGGCCTCGAACCGGTCCCACGTCACCGCGCTCTCGAAGGTGTCGTTGATCACGCCCAGCGGCACCGTCAACTCGCGCGCGTAGGGCATGCGGATGAAGGCCGTGCGCCAGCGCAGGGCGGCGCCCTCGTCGGGGTGCCGCCGGCCGCCGTGGTCCTGGATGAGCTCGACGGCCCGCGCCATCCACGCTTCGACGGGATGGTCGGCGGATTCGAAGCCGAGGATGAGAAGGCTCTCCTCATGCTCGTTGACGCCGTAGATGCCCGCCTCGTCGTTGTCGATGACGCGGAGGTTGGAGGGGTAGAGCCCGGCCTGGGCGACGGCGCGCACGGCCTTCGCGGCCGCGAAGAGGTCGGAGAAGCCGAACACCGCGCCGCCCCTGAAGCGCGGCCGGTCCTGCAGCCGCATCCACGCTTCGGTGACCACGCCGAGCGCGCCTTCCGAGCCGATGACCATGCGGTCCGGACTTGGCCCGGCGCCCGAGCCGGGCAGGCGGCGCGACTCCATGGCGCCCGCCGGCGTGACGGTGCGGATGCTTTCGACGAAGTCGTCGATGTGGGTGTAGAGCGTGGCGAAGTGCCCGCCCGAACGGGTGGCGATCCAGCCGCCGAGGGTGGAGAACTCGAAGCTCTGCGGGTAGTGCCGGATGGCCAGGCCGTGCGGCTTCAGCGCCGCCTCGATCGCCGGGCCCAGGATGCCGGCCTGGATGCGCGCCGCGCGGCTCGTCTCATCCACCTCGAGGACGCGGTCGAGCCGGCGCAGGTCGAGGCTGACGGTGCCGGCGTAGCCGTCGCCCACAGCCGGCTCGACGCCGCCCACGACCGAGGAGCCGCACCCGAAAGGGACGACGGCGACCTTCGCGCCGCTCGCCCAGTCGAGCACGGCGGCCACCTCGGCCTCGTCCGCAGGGTGGGCTACGAGGTCCGGCGCGTTGGCGAAGTCGCGGTTCCAGGCGCGGACCGTCTCCGGGTAGGACTTGCCGTAGGTGTGCAGGAGCCGCTCGTACGGATCGTCCGTGAGCAGGTGGGCGATCGCGCCGGGTGCCGCTACACGAGGCGTGCGCAGGTTGATGTCCGCCACCCGCGGCGCCGCGACGAGACGGGGCTGGTCGACGCCGAGACGGTCGGCGAGGAAGCGGAACAGCCGCTCCCGCTCGGCCTGGTCAAAGCCCGTGCCCTCCACGCCCCAGCCGTAGAATTTCAGGCGACCATCCATGGTGTAATTCTCTCCCGGTCAGGCTGCCGAGCGGACAATGGCCGCCTGGCCGGGAGTCTTCCCATAGGACCGGGCAAGCGCCGAGGAGAAGAGATGAGAAAAAGGATGGTGGGGGCTTGGGGGAGGAAGTTCCCTTCCTCCCCCAAAGGCAACCCACGCCCCCGCCCCGCTGGCGCGCCCCGCCGCCGCCGTGTAACCCGGCCGGCACCCGCGGAGGCG
>DASQVL010000329.1:0-2614 GCA_035640795.1 Crenalkalicoccus sp.
TGGCTGCCGTGAGCGGCCCGGCGGCGGTCCAGCAGCCCGTGCAGGGCAACCTGGCCGCCGCCGTTGTTGAGGCGCAGGCCGCGCTCGAGGCGGCGGTGGAACAGGGCGGGCTGCGCCGCGACCCGCTGCGCTTCGTGCTCGGCGCGCTCTCGGCGACGCTTGGCATCTTTCCGGAGGCGGTCCGTCGCTTCGAGGGCGCGGCTGAGGCGTCGCGCGCCCCACTGTCCCCGAAGGCCGAGGCAGACCTCCTGCGCCGCGTCGAGGAGGCCGCCCGGCGGGGTGCCGCCTCAGCAGGCCCCGCGGTCACGCGCCGCACCTCGGTGCTCGCGGGCGCCGCCCTGGCAGCGGCGACCCTCGCCGGCGCCGTCGGGGGCTGGCTGGCCGGCCGCGCGTCCGTCCCGGCGGAGGTCGCGCTGGCGGAACGCAGTCTCCGCATGTCGCTCGGCGCGGCGGAAGCCTGGTTGCCGATCCTGCGCGCGAACCCCGACCCGCGCCCGGCCGTGGCCCGCGGCCAGGTGTTCCGCGACGAACGGACCGGATGGCGGGCCGGCACGGTCACGCTCTACCTGCAGCCGGACGACGCAGCCCCGCAGCAGGCTGGGCGGTAGGAGGCGGCATGCGCTGGTGCGCCTGGCCGGGCTGATCGACTGGGGCCGGTTCGAGGCGGCGTTCGGGGTGAAGCTCTCGCTCGCCGCCACCAATGCGCTGGCCCCCGGCGGGCAGTTCGTGCTCGGCGCCCGCGCCCTGCCGGGCAACCCCTATGACGGTCACACCCTCGCCGCCCAGATCGCCCAGACCGAGCGCATCACCGGTGTCGAGATCGAGCGTGCCTATGTCGATCGCGGCTATCGCGGCCACGATGCTGACAGATCCCGCGTCATCCTCGTCGGCCAGAAGCGCGGCATCACGCCGACCATCCGCCGCGAGCGGCGCCGTCGCAACGCCATCGAGCCCATCATCGGCCACATGAAGAGCGACGGCCATCTCGGCCGCAACTTCCAACCCGGCACCGAGGGCGACGCCGCGAACCTCCTTATTTGCCGCCGCCGGCCACAACCTCCGCCTGCTCCGCGCTTGGCTGGCTTGGCTCTTGGCGTGCCTGATCCGCCTGCTGGTGGCTGCGCGCCGAGCCGCTCCAGCCCATTCGCCGCAACCCACCAACGCCTGAAAACCGCATTCTTCACGGGCGACTCAATACCGTTGACTTACGGCGATGGAAGGCCGGATCGGGCCGGCGATCCGCTCGAGCGGGGCCAGCCGGCAGATCGGCTGCAGCCCCAAGTCAACGGTATTGCGCTAACGCACTGCAGACAGAGCCTTGGCGGGAGCCAGCCTGTGGATGTGGGACAGTTGTGGGGCAGGCGAGGCATCGTCATCAACGCACAAGCGGATCCGGCCGGAGATGCTGCACTGCTATGGGCTACCCAAATGGATGGCTTGCGGATTCTGCGGTAGGCAGGGAGCGAAGGCGCCGCACCGGGCTGTCGGAGCGGGCGGCCATCCCGCCATCGATCAACCACACTGCGGACGGTGCCCTTCCGATTCCGATGGCCCCAAGCGCCGGTCGCTTGTGCAACGGCCATCGCCGACCCTCGACCCTGACGACCTGATCGGCGCCCGAGGCATTGCCGGGCGGCGGCTTTCTGGCCTGCCCGGCAGTGCGGGTCCTGGGGGCGTCATCCAGGGTTGGTTGGGCCGCTTGCGCGCTTCGGCTACATCGGCCGGGCGTATGGCCCGCAACGGCCCGGTGCAGGGGCCTGAACGGCGTCGCCCTCTAAACGTTTGCGCCCTGGGACCCGCAACGCCGACCCGGTCGCGGCGACACGCTGCCCCCGGCGGGCACACGACGAGGGAGAGACACGATGCACCGGGCTTTCTGGGCCGCGGCTCTTGCCCCTCTTTTCCTGCTTGGCTGCGCGCAGACGCAGCGGGCGGCCGACACCACCGCGGCGGCGGCAAGGGCGCAGGTGAGCCCCACGCTCTCCACCAGCGACGCCGCCTTCATGACCACGGCCGCGCGCGGCGGCATGGCGGAGGTCGAGCTGGGCCAGCTCGCCCAGCGGAACGGCCGGTCCGCGGCGGTCAAGCGCTTCGGCCAGCGGATGGTCGACGATCACGGCCGCGCCAACCAAGAGCTGACGGCGCTGGCGCAGCGGAAGCAGATCACGCCGCCCGGCGGGATCGGCGCCGAGAACCGGCAGACCTACGAGGATTTGGCCGAGCTGCGCGGCGGCGCCTTCGACCGCGCGTATGCCCAGGCCATGATCCAGGACCACGAGGAGGACCTGCGGGCGTTCCAGGGCGAGGCGCAGAACGGCACCGACCCCGAGGTGAGGGCCTTCGCCGCGCGGATGGTGCCGATGCTGCAGGAGCACCTGCGCATGGCGCAGCAGCTGCCGCAACGCTAGAGCGTTTTGCGGTTAGATGGCGCCGTGTTGCATGGGTCGACGGCACGGCTGCAGTGAGCCCTACGCGAATCCAGGGTTATGCGAGCGAACGTATTCCGGACGTCCAAGGTCGAGCATGCGGTTCAGCACGTTGGCGGCGATGGCCACCTCGGTCGCTTGGCGGCCATCCGTCTGTGAGCACAGCCCGTCACCGATGACGCGCTTCC
>DASQVL010000330.1:0-2952 GCA_035640795.1 Crenalkalicoccus sp.
ACGCCGCGGTCGGGCTTGCTGCGACTCGGGATCAGCTCCTCGACGCGGGCGGTGATGGCGAGGGTATCGCCCGGCCGCACCGGCGCCGGCCGCGGCCTCGGCCACCATCCGCGTTGCGCGGGCCTCGGCCTGGGCCAGGCGCTCGCGCGCCTCCGCGTCGCGCTGGGCGGCCTGCTGGCGGCCTTCCGCGGCCAGCACCAGGGCCTGCTTCTCGCCCTCCGCCCGCATCACCGTGGCGCGGCGCTCGCGCTCGGCGGTCATCTGCAGGTTCATGGCGCGAATCAGGTTCTCCGGCGGCTCCACCTTGCGCAGCTCCACGCGGCTCACCTTCACGCCCCAGGGGTCGGTCGCGCCGTCCAGGATGATGAGGAGGGAGGAGTTGATGCGCTCGCGCCCGGACAGCGTCGCGTCCAGGTCCATTTCGCCGATCACCGCGCGGATGTTGGTCATGGCGAGCTGGGTCAGCGCCAGCGTCAGGCTCTGCACCTGGTAGGCCGCCTTGGCCGGGTCCATCACGCGGTAATAGACGATGCCGTCCACATTCACGGTGGCGTTGTCCCGCGTGATGACGTCCTGTTCCGGGATGTCGAGCACCACCTCCTGCACGTTCATGCGGTGGCCGATATTGTCCACATAGGGCAGGATCAGGTTCAGCCCGGGCTGCAGCAGGCGGGTGAAGGCGCCGAAGCGCTCCACCGTCCAGACCTGCCCCTGCGGGACGCTCTTCAGCCCGCGCGCCGCGGTGACGATGGCGAGGATGAGCAGGACGATCAGGACGAGGCTGAAACCGGACATGAGGCGCTCCGACAGGGCAGCGCCAGTCTAGCCCGGCGGACCATTCCGCGGATGTGTCCCGGCGCCCACCCGCCGCTATCCGCCCGGCGATGTTGCGTCTATGGAGGGCGGATGCAGCCGCTGACCAGCTTCGACGAGCTCTCCCCCGGCCAGGAATTCGACTTCGGCAGCCTGACCATGACCGAGGCGGACATCCTGGACTTCGCCCGCCGCTACGACCCGCAGCCCTTCCACACCGACCCGGAGCGCGCAAAGGGCACGATCTTCGGCGGGCTGATCGCCAGTGGCCTGCACACCCAGGCCGCGGTCTTCGGCCACATCATCCGCACGGGATGGGTGGAGCAGGTCTCGCTCGGCGGCGCCGAGCAGACGGTGCGCTGGCCGGCGCCGGTCAGGCCGGGCGATACCCTCGCCATCACCGCCCGCGTCGAGGAGCTGATCCCGAGTCGCAGCAAGCCCGACCGCGGCGTGGTGAGGATGCGCTACACGGCCAGGCGCGTGCAGGACGACGTGGTGGTGCTGGAGATCCTGGGCACGCATTTCTTCCGGCGCTGAGAAGCCGCGCTCAACCCCCCCGCGCCAGGATGCCGGTGGTGGAGCGGCCGGGCAGCAGGGGGACCACCGCCACCTCGCCGCCCCAGCCCTGGACGAGCTCGGCGCCGACGATCGTCTCCGGCCGGTAGTCGCCGCCCTTCACCAGCAGGTCGGGGCGCAGCGCGCCGATGAGCTCGAGCGGCGTGTCCTCCCCGAAGGCCACCACCGCATCCACCGCGGCGAGCGCCGAGACCACCGCGGCGCGGTCGGCGAGCCGGTTCACCGGACGGGACGGGCCCTTGAGGCGCGCGACCGAGGCATCCGTGTTCAGCGCCACGATCAGCCGGTCGCAGCGCCGCCGCGCCGCGCGCAGCAGCGCGACATGGCCGGCATGGAGGATGTCGAAGCAGCCATTGGTGAAGCCCACGCGGAGGCCATGGGCGCGCCACTCCTCGACCAGCCGCAGCGCGGCGTCGCGGTCGAGCAGCGCGCCCTCCTCGGGCGCCGAGCCGCCCTCGGCGCGCAGCGCGTGCGCCAGTTCGTCCGCGCCGACCGTCGCGGTGCCGAGCTTGGCGACGACGAGGCCGGCGGCGGCGTTGGCGATGCGCATCGCCTCGGCGAGCGGCCGGCCGGCGGCGTGCGCCAGGGCCAGCGTCGCGATCACCGTGTCGCCGGCGCCGGAGACGTCGAACACCTCGCGCGCCTGGGCCGGGACGGAGTCCGCCGTGCCGTCCGCCAGCACCAGCGTCATGCCCTTCTCCGCACGCGTGCAGAGCAGGGCGGGCAGGCCCGCTTCCGTCGTCACGCGGCGGGCGGCGGCGATCACCTCGGCCTCGGTGCCGGTGGGCAGGCGCGCGGCGCGGGCGAGTTCCCGGGCATTGGGCGTGAGGCAATCGGCGCCGCGATAGGCGGAGAAGTCGTCGCGCTTCGGGTCAGCGAGGACGGGGATGCCGCGCGCGCGGGCCGCCGCGGCGATGCGGGCGATCACCTCCGGTGCCAGCACGCCCTTGCCGTAGTCGGAGAGGATGACCGCGCGGCAGCCGGGCAGCGCAGCCTCGGCCGCCGCGACCAGCGCGGCGGACTCGGCCGCGTCGGCGAAGGCCGCGACCTCGTCGTCGAGGCGGGCCACCTGCTGCGTGCCGGCCAGCACGCGCATCTTGCTGCTGGTCGGCCGGGCGGCCGGGACCAGCGCATCCACGATGCCGGCATCCTGGGCGAGCAGGGCGCGCAGTTCGGCCCCCGCCGCGTCCTCCCCCACCAGGCCGACAAGCAGGGCCTGGCCGCCCAGGGCCGAGATGTTGCGCGCCACGTTGCCCGCGCCGCCCGGCATGGCGCGGGTGCGGCGGAGGCGGACCACCGGCACCGGCGCCTCGGGCGAGATGCGCTCGACCTCCCCGTACAGGTAGCGGTCGAGCATGACATCGCCGAGGACGAGGATGCGGAGGCCGGCGAAATCCAGCATGGCGCCGCAATAGACCCGGGCAGCCCGGACAGGCAAACGGCGCGGGGAGGCTCCCCCCGCGCCGTTCGGGCGACAACCGGGACCGGTGGATCAGGCGCTCTTCGCCATGATCTCGTCCGCGATGTTCCGCGGCACCGGGTCGTAGTGGTGGAACTGCATGG
>DASQVL010000331.1:0-6769 GCA_035640795.1 Crenalkalicoccus sp.
CATGACGCCTCGCGCGCCGATGCGCGGCACGCAACGCCGCGCAGCAGCGCGTTGCGGCACCCGCGCCGGCCCCGCGCATGGGTCCACGCGCACCGCTTGTCGCGCTCCGGCAATGCGCTGCAAGCGCCGTGCCGCCAGCGCTGCGCACGGCCAACGCAGTGTATTGCGACGCCAAAACGAAATCCCACCGCGCCTGCCCGCCCGCACGCAGCGCGTGTAAACGGCGGCGCAAAGACCGAATTCCGCTCGTTGCGCGCCAGTTCCGTCCACAGAACGAATGCGGCAAAACCTAGGCAAACAGCCGTTTTCAGCGTTCCGCTTCAGAATGGTATTCCAAATACAATCCTTGTTCTGCACCACGATCCCCGCCTAAGCCCGCCGCGCCAAGCGCTGTCCGCAGCGCGCGGCTGGCAAGAAGGGGACACATGCCATGAGCACACCAGGCAACGCGGACACCACCGTCTTCCATGACGGATTCGACGGCTCCTCGCTCGACCGCGGCAAGTGGCCGAACCTCTATGGCGGGGGCAGCGGCAATGGCGGCGCCTATCAGTGGTCGCCGGACGACGTGCATGTCGGCAATGGCGAGCTCACCATCAGCATGACGGACCATGGCGGATGGTGGTCGGCCGGCGGCGTCTCGCAGGGCGCCAACGGGCAGACCTATGGCTATTACGAGATCCGCGCGAAGGTGGATCCGGGCCAGGGCACCTCGGCCGTCATCGCGCTGTGGCCGACCGGTGATCACTGGCCGCCGGAGGTGGACCTGCTGGAGACGCCGGACGGCAACCGCCAGAGTGCCGCCTTCAACAACCACTGGGATGGCGGCGGCGGCGCCAACTACTACGAGTCCGCCAATGCGAATGTGGATGCCTCCCAGTGGCACACCTACGCGCTGGACTGGCAGCCCGACCACCTGACCTATTACGTGGACGGCCGGCAGATCTACAGCACCACCGACCACGTGCCGCACGAGCCGATGTCGGTCGCCATGGCGGGCTACATCGCGAAGGATGGGGAGAACTGGTTCAATGGCGGGCCGGACGCCAGCACGCCGCGGCAGGTGAACCTGCACGTGGACTATGTGAGCATCGCCCAGCATGCCGGCGGCACGCAGGCGGGCGGCACGCAGGCGGCGGCCTCGACGCAGTCCGACACGATGGCCTCCGCCGCCACGGACGCGGTCGCGGCGCAGACCGATGCCGGCCAGGTGGCGGCCGATCCCGCGCAGCCGGTGGACTGGAACGCCATCGCCGCGCAGGTCCAGGCGAACTACGAGGCCACGGGCCACTGGTTCCTGTGACCGAAGGGGGCCGGCCGCAAGGCCGGCCCCGCATGCGCTGTGCGCTGCGTCACGGCGCGCCGCCAACCGTTGCGCGAGCATCCGCCGTCGCCCGGGCGCCGGAGGACCGCATGACCAGCATCCGCTTCGCCACCAACCGCATGCCGCTGGCGCCGGGCGGCTTCGGCACCGGCTGCGAGGCGCCGGGCACCCCGCCGCATCTCGGCCGCGCCGAGGTGCAGCCGGGCGGCCTGCCCGAGCTCGACGGCACCCTGCTGCGCGAACCGCCGGCCGAGGATCCATTGCCCGATGCCGCGGCGCGCATCGCCTGGCTTGCCGACTGGCTGGTCGCCGCGCAGGCGGAAGGCGCGGTGCCGCTGCTCTCCGTGCACGGCTTCTGCTACACCCTGGCGGATGCGGTGAAGCGCGCCGCGCAGCTCGCCGCCTTCTACGCCGGCGGCCCCTTCCGCCTGCGCCTCGCGCCGCTCGCCTTCTGCTGGCCCTCCTTCGGCCGACTGGACAATGACGACTACCTGCTGGACCGCGGCCAGTGCCAGCGCTCCGACACCGCCCTGGCGATGCTGATCCAGGAGATCGCGGCGGCGACGGCGATGGCCGGGGTGCGGCCGGTCCTGCTCGCCCACAGCATGGGGGTGTTCATGACACGGCTCGGCGTCGCCGCGCTCGCGGCGCGGGGGCTGCCGGGCCGGCCCCCCTTCGCCCAGGCGGTGCTGATGGCGGGCGATGACGAGCGGACGGCGCTGGACCCGGGCGGCCCGCTGCGGCCGATCGCCGAGCTGGCCGACCACGTCACGGTCGGCGTCTTCCGGGGCGATTCGGTGATCCAGCTGAACGAGCGGGTGCTTGGCCGCGCCGACCGCATCGGCCTGCACGGGCCAGCGCAGCCGGGGGCGCTGCCGCCCAACGTCGCGGTGGTGGATTACGGCTTCGTGGTGGACCAGGACCTGCAGCCGCCGCAGTCCTTCCGCGATGTCGGCCCGAACCTGATCGGCCACCAGTATTACCGGCTGCAGCCGCGGGTGCGCGACGACCTCGCGCAGGTCTTCGCCGGCGCCGCGCCGGCCGAGGTGCGCGGCCGGCGGCGCGGCGAGGAGATGATCAACCGGAGTGTCGCCATCAACCCGATCGCCGGCCGGCTCTATCCGGTGGGCGCCCTGGTGGCCTGACGGCCCGCCCCGCGCCATGCTGCCGGCAGGGATGCGGGGAGCGGGCCATGCACACCGATGAGATGGCACGGCGGCAGCAGGTCGCCGAGCTGGTCCAGAACTGGGCCATCTGGCGCGACGCCGGCGACTGGGACCGCTTCATGACCTGCTGGCATGAGGATGGCTACATGTTCGCCACCTGGTGTCAGGCGCCGGCCGCCGAATTCCTGCGCGCCACGCAGCAGGCCTGGGAGAAGGGCATCACCATCCTGCACTTCCTGGGCGGCATCTCGGTGGAGCTCGCCGAGACGCGCGCCATCGCCCAGACCAAGATGACGATCAGCCAGCGCGCCGTGTTGGACGGCGTGGCGGTGGACGTGGTCTGCACCGGCCGCTTCTACGACTTCATCGAGGAGCGGGCCGGCCGCTGGGGCATCGTGCTGCGCCAGCCGATCTACGAGAAGGACCGGATGGACCCGGTGACGCCTGGCCAGGCGGTGCAGCTGGACGCGGCGCGCCTGGCTGGCTTCCCGGAGGGCTACCGCCATCTCGCCTACATCCAGAGCCTGGCGGGCTATGCGGTGAAGGCGGACATGCCGCAGCTGCGCGGGGCGAAGGTGCAGGCGCTCTATGCCGCCGGCGCCGCCTGGCTGCGCGGCGCGCCGCATGGCTGGACCGGGTAGCGCCCGGCGCGCGAGAGGCCCGGCTCAGGCCGCCCCGCCGCGCCGCCCCAGCAACTATGGCGCGAACCGCTCCGGCTGCCGCGCGTTCCGCTCCCGGTAGAGCAAGGGGACCCGCCATGCCGAAACCCGTCCTGCGGCCCGACAACAAGCAGACGCCCTGCGTGGACACCGCGGCGGAGCACACCTTCCCGGCCAGCGACCCGCCGACCTTCGCCCCCTCCGAGGGCGCGCGGGCCGTCTCCGCCGAGGAGATGCTGCACGGCGGCGGGCCGGCCGAGGCCGGCGAGACCGTGCCAATCACCCGCCGCTTCGCGGATGCGGAAGCCGCCAAGCTCGCGCTGGAGACGCTGGTGCGCGAGGGCCCGGTGGACCGCCGCGCCGCCAGGATCCGCGAGGAGGGCGGCGCGGCGACCCTGGAGCTGAGCGCCCCGGCCGCCGATGCCGAGCGGCTGCGCGGCCTCATGGAGCGCACCCCGGCGCGTTAGCGCGCGATCGGCCTGAATGTGCCCACCGCCCACCGAAGGTGGGCACGCGCTCCAGGGCAGGTTCCGTCCGACCGGCACCGCGCCCCCGGAGCAGCCTATGCCCGTGCCCGCGCAGCGGATTCACCCGCGCGCAGGCGGCTCCGTGCGCGTGACAGCCGCGCCCGCGCCCCGCAGGATGGCGGCGGCAGGCGGGAGCGGACCGAAGTGCGACAGAACGCGGCGCCCGGCGTAGGCGGCTGAGCGATGGCCGCCCTCGCCTTCCATGGCCGGCCGGCCGAGCGCGAGGCCTGGCGCGCCGCGCTTGCCGGCCTGCTGCCCGGCATGGCGTTCCGCGAGTCGCCGGCGCTCGGCGACCCGGCGGACATCGTGGCGGCGCTGGTGTGGAACCCGCCGCCCGGCTTCTTTCGCCCGCTGACCGGCCTGCGGCTGATCGTCAACCTCGGCGCCGGGGTGGACGGGCTGCTGGCGCGGGACGACCTGCCCGAGGTGCCGATCGCGCGGCTCGGCGATCCCGGCATGGTGCGGCTGATGACGAGCTATGTCGTCTTCGCCGTCACCCGCTATGCGCGGGAGATCCACCTGCTGGAACGCGCGCAGCGCCGCGGCGCCTGGGAGTACCGGGTGCCGCGGCCGCTCGACGAGGTGACGGTCGGCGTGCTGGGCCTGGGCGAGTTGGGCGGGCCGGCGGCGGCGGCCCTGGCGCAGCTTGGCTTCCGCGTCACCGGCTGGTCGCAGAGGCCGAAGGCGATCCCGGGCGTGACGTGGGAGGGCGCGCTGGAGGCGGTGCTGCGCGGCGCTGAGATCCTGGTCGTCCTGCTGCCGCTGACACCCGCGACGCGCGGCCTGCTGGATGCGCGTGCGCTCTCCCTGCTGCCGCCGGGGGCGAAGCTGGTGAATGCCAGCCGCGGCGCGGTGGTGCGGGAGGATGCGCTGCTCGCGGCGCTGCGGAGCGGCGCGGTGGCCGAGGCGACGCTCGACGTGTTCGAGACGGAGCCGCTGCCGGCAGGACACCCCTTCTGGGGCATGGAGAACGTGCTGGTGACGCCGCACCTGGCGAGCGAGCCGGTGCCGGAGGCGGCGGCCGCGGATGTGGCGGAGAGCATCCGGCGGGTGCTGCGGGGGGAGGCGCCGCTGCATGGGGTGGATCGGGGGCGGGGGTATTGAGGCTGTCCTTGGGGGAGGAAGGGAACTTCCTCCCCCAAACCCCTACCATCCTTTTTCTGATCCTTTCTCCGGGGCGCTTGCCCGGTCCGCCTGGAAGACTCCCAGCAAAGCTGTTTCTCTGTTCGGTTGAAAGAGGGCCGTTTCTCCGTCCCGGCCACAATCCAAGGCGGGCCGCGCGCAGCCGCGGTCAAGGCCGCGCAGCGCCGGCGAAGCCGGCTTGGCCTTGACCCTGGCGAGCACGGCCCGACACTCGACGACAGCCGGGCCCGCCCCTCACAAATCCAACGCCAGCCCCTCCTTCCGGATCACCCCGCCCCACTTCCCGATCTCCGCTCGCACGAAGGCCGCGAAGGCCTCGGCCGGCCCGTCGAAGGGCTCCCCGCCCAGCTCGGCGAAGCGCTGCCGCGTTTCCGGCAGTGCGAGCAGCGCATTGACCTCGGCGTTCAGCGCCCCCACCGCCTCCGCCGGCAGCCCGGCCGGGCCGAACAGGCCGAACCAGGTGTTCACCTCGAAGGACGCCAGCTGCGGCAACGTCTCCCGCATCGCCGGCACCTCCGGCAGCTGCGGGCTGCGCGCCGCACTCGTCACCGCGACCGGCCGCACCGTGCCGGCGCGGATCTGGCCCATCACGCCGGTCAGGTTGTCCACCATGAAGCCCACTTCGCCGCCCAGCAGCGCCGTCTGCGCGGGCGCCGAGCCGCGATAGGGCACGTGCACCGCCTCCAGCTCCAGGAGCTGCAGCATCCAGACCGGCGAGAGATGGGTGGACTGCCCCACACCCGTCGAGGCGAAGCTCACCCGCCCGCCCTCCGCCTTCAGCCAGGCGGCGAACTCCGCCATCGTGCGCACCGGCGTCGTCGCCTTCACCACCAGCACGTTCGGCCCGCGGATGGTGCCGCAGATGCAGCTCAGGTCGTCCGGCCGGTAGGGCAGGTTGCGGTAGAGCGCATAGGCGATCGCCTGCGGCCCGATATTGCCGGAGAGCAGCGTGGTGCCGTCCGGCTTGGCGCGCACCGTCTCCGTCGTGCCGATGGTCCCGCCCGCACCGGTGCGGTTCTCCACCACGGCCGGGATGCCCCAGGCGCCCTGCAGGTGCTGCGCGACGATGCGGCCCATGATGTCCGTGGTGCCGCCCGCCGCCGCCGGGGCGATGATCCGCACCTGGCCGGGCGGACGCCAGCCGGGTTGCGCGCGCGCCGGCAGGGCGAGCAGCGGCGCTGCCAGTGCCGCGCGGCGGGTGACCGTCATTCGCGTTTCCTCCTCCCCGTCAGTCCGCGCCGGGCACGTCGCGGGCATGCGCGATCAGCGCCTCGCCGGCGATGCGCACCACCGCGTAGCTCGGCGCTGCCCGCGCCGGCACCACGATATCGGTGCCGAATTCCAGCGGCACCTCGAAGGCCGTGCCGCGGTTGCAGGAAAGCGGCACGCCCTGCCAGGACCCGGCGAGCGTGCGGTGCAGATGGCCGAAGAAGATGTGGCGCAGCCGCGCCCGGTGCGGCGCCAGCACCGCCCACAGCGCCTCCGGCTCGACCAGCGGGATCGCGTCCATGCCCGGGATGCCGACCAGCACGGGCGGGTGGTGCAGGAAGAGCAGCACCGGCCCCGCCGAGCGCGCCAGCTCGCCCCGCAGCCAGTCAAGCCGCTCGGGGCAGAGCCGCCCCAGGGTCTCCCCGGGGGAGAGCGTGTCGAGCAGCACGCAGCGCCCGGCCGGCGTGTCGAAGGCCTGCTGCACGAAGCCGCCGGCATCGCGCGGCGCCGCCGGGAAGGCGGCCGCGAAGGCGGCGCGGTCGTCATGGTTGCCCATCATCAGGTGCACCGGGAAGGGCAGCGGCGCGAGCAGCGCGGCAAGCCGCGCATAGGCCTCCGGCTCGCCGTCCCGCGTCAGATCGCCGGTGATGACGGCGAAGGCGGCGGGCAGCGCGCCGCCCGGCCCGTGCCGGGTACGGATCTCGGCGACCGCGGCGGCGAGCCGCACCGCGCCGTCCGCGC
>DASQVL010000332.1:0-2038 GCA_035640795.1 Crenalkalicoccus sp.
TCTGGACCGCGCGCGCCGCGGTCCGCGCCCGCCGCCCGGCGGAGTACGTGCCCTGGATGCTGCAGGCGGCGCAGGAGCCGCGGACCTTCTACGGCCTGGTCGCCCGCCGCTCGCTCGGCCTGCCCATGGTGTTCGACTGGACCCGCGACCTGGCCGGGGAGGCGGAGGCGGCCGCGCTCGCCGAGACCGCGGGAGGCTGGCGGGCGCTCGCCCTGCTGCAGGTGGGCCAGGCCGAGCGGGCCGAGGCCGAGCTCCGCCTGCTGTTCGGCCGGGCGCAGGGCAATGCCGGCCTGCTGCGCGGGATGCTGGTGGTCGCCACCCAGGCCGGGCTCACCCAGCTCTCCAACCAGCTCGCCGGCGCCAGCCAGGAGGCGGACGGGCAGCCGCGCGACTTCGCCCGCTTCCCGGTGCCGCGGCTGCTGCCGCAGGGCGGCTACCGGGTGGACCCGGCGCTGCTCTACGCCGTCGCGCTGCAGGAGAGCCGGTTCGACACGGCCGCCATCTCCCCCGCCGGGGCGCGCGGCCTGATGCAGCTCATGCCGGCGACGGCGAGCTACCTGGCGAACGACCCGACCCTCAGCGCCGGCGCGCAGCACCGGCTGCACGATCCTGGCCTCTCGCTCGAGCTCGGCCAGCGCTACCTGCACTATCTGGCGCGCAACGAGTTGGTGGAGGGCGACCTGATCCGGCTGCTCGCCGCCTACAATGCCGGCCCGGGCGGGCTGCAGAAATGGCTGCCCGCGGTGCGCTACCGGGACGACCCCTTCCTGTTCATCGAGGCGATCCCGGTGGACGAGACGCGCGACTTCGTGCGCCGGGTGCTGGCCTATTCCTGGATCTACGCCTCCCGCCTCGGCCTGCCTGCGCCGTCGCTCGACCGGCTGGCGGCGGGCGGCTTCCCGCGCTTCGCGGGGGTAGAGGAGGTGGCGGCCATGCTGCGCGACCGCGGGCGGCGGCTACATTAGGCGGGGTGCCCTGCCCCTCGCCCTCCGACCGCCACGCGGCGGACGGCAAGGGCAGGCCACCGAGCCCGATCGCTTCCGGAGGCGCCCGCCATGCCGATCGACGAAAGCCTGCCCTTCCTCCCCGTCAACATCGCCGTCCTGACCGTCAGCGATACCCGCGACCTCGCCAGCGACCGCAGCGGCCAGACGCTCGCCGAGCGCATCGAGGCGGCCGGCCATCGCTGCGTCGCGCGCGAGATCGTCAAGGACGAGGCCGATGCGATCGAGGCGGTGCTGCGCCGCTGGATCGCCGACCCGGAGGTGGATTGCGGCATCACCACGGGCGGCACCGGCATCACCGGCCGCGACGTGACGCCGGAGGCCTTCAAGCGCGTGCTCGAGAAGGAGATCGAGGGCTTCGGCGAGCTGTTCCGCATGCTGAGCTACCGCAAGATCGGCACCAGCACGATGCAGTCCCGCGCGCTGGGTGGCGTCGCCGGCGGCACCTACCTGTTCGCGCTGCCCGGCTCGCCGGGGGCGGTGAAGGATGCCTGGGACGACATCCTGCTGTTCCAGCTCGATGCGCGCCACAAGCCCTGCAACCTGGTGGAGCTCATGCCGCGGCTGCAGGAGCATCTGCGGGCGGCGTAGCACCGCCTGACCGGGATCCGCGGGAGAGGTCGGAGCGGCAGCCCGAGCGGCGCCGCCGCGGGAAATGCGCAGGGCGCGCGCCAACGCGAGCCGCGCGCTTGCGTTGAACCTGCCGGCGCCGCGTCCGAAGGGGGCGGCGCGCCCACATGCACGGACACGCGCACATGTCCCAGACCACCCGGCCCGATGACGGCGGCACGCCCGCGACGCTGCACGACCAGCGCATCCTGCGCGGCCATGGCGGCGAGACCCACCAGGTGGCGGGCGGCGACGTGCCGGCGCTCACCACCCAGCAGGGCGTGCCCGTCGCCGACGACCAGAACTCGCTCCGCATCGGCCCGCGCGGCCCGACGCTGCTCGAGGATTTCCATTTCCGCGAGAAGATCTTCCACTTCGACCATGAGCGCATCCCGGAGCGTGTGGTGCACGCCCGCGGCTTCGGC
>DASQVL010000333.1:0-7945 GCA_035640795.1 Crenalkalicoccus sp.
CGGCTCGACCTCTCGGCCATCCTGCGCGCCTTCTTCTCGGACCCGGCGGCCAGCCGGCCGGCGGCGCAGGCGCTGGCGGGAACGCTGCCGCGCCTGCTCGCCTCGCTGGAGGACGGGCGCGCGCGCCGGCTGCTGGGACGGCTGCTGCCGCGGCTGGCAGGCGGGCCGGCCGGCGCCCGCATCGTCGCCCGCGCGCTGCGCAGCCTGGTGGAAGGCGGGCGGCACCAGCAGGTCTTCGACCTCGTGCTGGCCGAGCTCCGGCAGCTGCTGCTGGAGAAGGAGGACCAGCTGCGCGAGGCGATCGAGGCACGGGTGCGGGAGGAGGGCGGCGCGCTGGTGCGCTGGGTCGCCGGCGCCTGGATGGCGCGGCGCATCCTCTCCGCGGTCAACGAGCAGCTGGCGCGCATCGGCCCGGGCGACAGCGACCTGCGCGTCGCCTTCGACGCCTGGGTGCGTGCCGAGATCGAGCGGCTGGAGACCGACCCGGAGCGGCTGGCGCAGCTCGGCCGCGCGCTGCGCGGCGCGCTGGCGAACCCGACGGTCTCCGCCTGGCTCGGCGATGTGTGGGCGCGGCTGCGGGCGGCGCTGGAGGCCGACGCGGCGAACCCCGAGGGCCGCACCGTCCAGGTGCTGGAGGCGGGCTTCATCAATGCCGGCACCGTGCTGACCGATGACGCAGCGGCGCGCGCCCGGCTGAACCGCGCGGCGGAGGCGGTTCTGATCGCCTTCCTGCCTTCTGCGCGGGCGCAGCTGGCGGACTTCATCGCCGGCGTGGTGCGCGGCTGGGACACGGCGGAGATCACCGAGAAGGTGGAGCTCCGCGTCGGGCGTGACCTGCAATATGTACGGGTGAACGGGACGCTGGTGGGGTTCCTGGCGGGCGGTGCGCTGTTCGCGGTGCTGGAGGCGATCTTCGGGCGGGTGGCGTTCTGAGGGGGTGGCGTGGGTGGCCCTTGGGGGTGGACGGGAACTTCCTCCCCCAAACCCCTACCATCCTTTTTCTTATCCTTTCCCCGCAGTGCTTGCCCGGTCCGACTGGAAGACTCCCGGCCAACCTGTTTCCGGGCCCTCACTCCGCCGGCTTCAGCACGCCGCGCCGCACCTGGTCGAGCTCGATGCTCTCGAACAGCGCGCGGAAATTGCCCTCGCCGAAGCCCTCATCGCCCTTGCGTTGGATCAGCTCGAAGAAAATCGGGCCGATCACCGTGCCGGTGAAGATCTGCAGCAGCCGCCCGCCCTCCCGCGTCGGCGCGCCATCCATCAGGATCCGGTTGCGCCGCAGCCGCCCGAGATCCTCGCCGGTGTCCGGCAGGCGCTTCGGCAGCAGCTCGTAATAGGTCTCGGGCGTGTCCATGAAGGCGACGCCCGCATCGCGCATGCCCTCGACCGAGGCAAAGATGTCCTCCGTGCCGAGCGCGATGTGCTGGATGCCCTCGCCCCCATAGGCGCGGAGATATTCCTCGATCTGGCTCTTCTCGTCCGCGCTTTCGTTGATCGGAACGCGGATCTGCCCGCAGGGGGAGGTGAGGGCGCGGGATCTGAGGCCAGTGAGCTTGCCCTCGATGTCGAAGTAGCGAATCTCCCGGAAGTTGAAGAGCCGCCGGTAGAAATCGTACCAGGCGTCCATCCGGCCGCGATGCACGTTGTGCGTCAGATGGTCGATCACCGTCAGGCCCTGGCCGCGTGGGCGCGGATCGGCCTCCCCGGTCCAGCGGAAATCCACGTCATAGATGGACCCGCGCGGCCCGTAGCGGTCCACCAGGTAAAGCAGGCTGCCGCCGATCCCCTCGATCGCCGGGATGTTGAGCTCCATCGGCCCGACGCGCCCCGTCACCGGCTTCGCACCGAGCGAGAGCGCCCGCTCATAGGCCGCGCGCGCATCCGCCACGCGGAAGGCCATGGCGCAGGCGGAGGGCCCGTGCACGCGCTGGAAGGCCTGGGCGAAGCTTTCCGGCTCCGCGTTCAGCACGAAGTTGATGTCGCCCTGCCGCCAGAGCGTCACCTGCTTGCTGCGGTGCCGCGCGACGGGCGCGAAGCCGAGCCGCGTGAACAGCGCTTCGAGATGCGGGATGTCGGGGCCGGTGAACTCGACGAACTCGAAGCCGTCGGTCCCCATCGGGTTGGCCTCGCTCACCTGGCCGGCGAGGGCGGTGCGATCGGGCGGGATGTCCATGGCGTGCGGTCCTCAGGCGGGGATGTCGGCAGGATCGGCGGCGCCGACCGGGATGGGCGCGGCGTCACGCGCGGCCGGCAGCAGGGCAGGCACGCGCGCGGCCGCTGCGAACAGCTCGGCATAATCGTGCAGCACGAAATAGGTCGGCTGCAGGTCGTCGATGCGGTAGTCGCTGCGCAGCACGCGGCCGATCTCGAAGCGGACGCGCCGCGGCGCCGCGCCGGCCGTCGCGTGCAGCGTCTCGGTGCGGGAGGAGAGGATGCCGGCGCCATAGGCGCGGATCGCGCCTTCCTCCCGGATCAGCCCGAACTCCACCATGAACCAGTAGAGCCGGGCGAGCGGCTTCAGCGCGTCCATGCGCGCCGCCTGCTCGCCGAGCCTGCCATAGGCCTCCATGAAGCGCGCGAAGTCGGGCTGCAGCAGCAGGGGCACATGGCCGAAGAAGTCGTGGAAGATGTCGGGCTCGACCAGGTAGTCGAGCTCCTCCGGCCGGCGGATCCAGTGCGTCACCGGGAAGCGCCGCGCCGCGATGTGCTCGAAGAAGGCGCCGTCCGGCAGCAGGCCGGGCACGGCGACCAGCGACCAGCCCGTCGCCGCGCGCAGCCGCACCGAGGCACGCTCCAGATCCGGCACGCCATCCGCGCAGTCGAGCAGCGCGAGGCCTTCCCGGTAGGCGCGCGCCGCATGGCCCGGCAGCAGCGCGGATTGCCGCGCATGCAGCAGCCGCCAGGTCGCATGGTCTTCCGGCGCATAGGCCGCCATGTCCTGCGCCAGGGTGAAATCCGGCGCGGCGCTGGCGTAGTCGCCGCGTAGCCCCTGGGGCAGGCCGGGCACCGTCCCTTCCATCGCCGCCTCCATCCGTTCCCGGGGACCAGAATGCGCGAGGACACCGAGCGGTTTTCGGCAAAGATCGGCCTGGGCCCGGCTATCCTTGGCGGAACCCGCTACGGATCTGCATTGCCATGGCGAAATCCGCCATCACCCTCGATGCCGTGGACCGCCGCATCCTGCGCGCCCTGCAGCGCGACGGGCGCCTTCCGGTGGTGGCGCTGGCCGAGCAGGTCGGCCTCTCCCCCACCCCCTGCCAGCGCCGGGTGAAGCGGCTGGAGGAGAGTGGCGTCATCACGCGCTACGCCGCCGTGCTGGACCCGGCCCGGCTCGGCCTGCCGTTGCAGGCCTTCGTCATGGTGGCGCTGGAGAGCCATGCCGAGGAGGTGGTGGCGCGCTTCCACAAGGCGCTCTCCGAACGGCCCGAGGTCCTGGCGGCCTATGCGATGAGCGGCGAGATGGACTACCTGCTGCACGTCCTCGCCGCGGATTTCGAGGCCTATGCGGAATTCGCGCTGAAGGCGCTGCTGCGCATGCCCGGGGTGAAGGAGACGCGAAGCTCCTTCGTGCTGACCACGCTGAAGCCGCCGGGCGACGTGCCGGTGTGACCGCGTCGCCTCAGCCCGGCGCAGCGATCTCCCGCAGCAGCGCCGCGTAGCGCGCGGCGGAGCGGCGCCAGGACACGTCGGTCGCCATGGCATTCGCCTGCAGGCGCTGCCACGCCCCGTCCGGGTCGCGCAGCAGCGCGGCGGCGCGGGCGATCGCCTCGCCCAGCATCGGCGCGCTGTCCGGCCGCACCTGGAAGCCGCTGCCCGCCCCCGCGGCCAGCGCCATCTCGTTCGCGTCCACCACGGTATCCGCGAGGCCTCCGGTGCGCGCGACGATGGGCGGCGCGCCGTAGCGCAGCGCGCAGAGCTGGGTCAGCCCGCAGGGCTCGAAGCGCGAGGGGACGAGGATGCTGTCCGCGCCGCCCTGCACGAGATGCGCCAAGGCCTCGTCATAGCCGGTGATCGCGCCGACCTGGCCCGGCAGGCTGGCGGCGGCGCCGCGGCAGCGCTCCTCCAACACCGGGTCGCCGCTGCCGAGGATCACCAGCTGACCCCCCGCCTCGAGCAGCCAGGGCAGCGCCTCCAGCACCAGGTCCACGCCCTTCTGCCAGGCGAGCCGGCCGATGAAGCCGAAGAGCGGCGTCGCCGGGTCAGGCTGCAGCGCGAAGCGCGCCTGCAGCGCCGCCTTGTTCGCCGCCCGCGGCGACACGTTCCCAGGGCCGTAGCACGCCGGCAGGTGCGGATCGGCCGCCGGGTCCCACTCCACCGTGTCCAGGCCGTTGAGGATGCCGGAGAGCACGGCGCCGCGGCCGCGCAGCAGCCCGTCCAGGCCCATGCCGCCCTCCGGCGTGCGGATCTCCGCCGCATAGGTGGGCGAGACGGTGGTGACGCGGTCCGCGTAGAACAGCCCCGCCTTCAGGAAGCCGACACTGCCATGGTACTCGACGCCCTCCATCCGGAAGGCCGCTGCTGGCAGGCCGAGCTGCGGGAAGAGCGAGGCCGGGAACTGCCCCTGGAAGGCCAGGTTGTGCAGGGTGAACAGGCAACGCGGCAGCTTCGCGGAGCCATGGCGCAGATAGGCGGGGACCAGGCCCGCCTGCCAGTCATGCGCATGCACCGCGTCGAAACCCTCCGCGGCGAAGGCGGCGGCGCGGCCGAGCGCGGCGAAGCGCAGGTCGTTGTCCGGCCAGGGAGTGCCATCCGGCGCCTGATAGGGGTTGCCCGGCCGGTCGAAGAGGTGCGGCGCCTCCAGCACGAGGAGGTCGAGCCCGGCCGCGCGGCCCGGCAGCAGCCGCACCGGCCCGTCGAAGAGCGGCGGCAGGGGACGCGGCTCGCCCTGCCGGTCCAGCGCCGCCAGCACGGCGGGGTAGCCGGGCAGCAGCGTCGTCACCGCGACCTGCTCCGGGGCGAGGGCCACCGGCAGCGCGCCGACCACATCGCCGAGGCCGCCCGTCTTGACGAGCGGGAAGGCCTCGGAGGCGACCGCGAGGACGCGGAGCGGCGGCATCAGCCGGCGGCGAGCCGGTCCAGCATGGGCTGGGTGATCAGACAGACGCCCTTCTCGGTACGCCGGAAGCGCTGTGCATCCAGCGCGGGATCCTCGCCCACCACCAGCCCGGGCGGGATGCGCACGCCGCGGTCCACCACCACCCGGGTCAGCCGCGCGCCGCGGCCGACATCCACCCGGGGCAGCAGCACCGTGCCGTCCGCCTGGGCATGGCTGTGCATGTGCACGCCGGTGAAGAGCAGCGAACGCCGCGCGTGCGCGCCGGAGACGATGGAGCCGCCCGAGACCAGCGAGGCGACGGCCTCGCCGCGCCGGCCCTCCTCGTCATGCACGAACTTGGCGGGTGCCGTGACCTCGGCATAGGTCCAGATCGGCCAGTCGCGGTTGTAGAGGTCGAGGCCGGGGACCACGTCGGTGAGGTCGATATTCGCCTCCCAATAGGCGTCCACCGTGCCGACATCCCGCCAGTAGGGCGCGGCCTCGGCGGCGGAGCGCACGCAGGACCGCTCGAAGCGGTGCGCCATCGCCCGGCCGTGCCGCATCACATAGGGGATCAGGTCCTTGCCGAAATCGCGGGAGGAGTGCGGGTCGGCAGCGTCGCGCCGGAGCTGGTCGAACAGGAAGCCGGTGTCGAAGACGTAGATGCCCATGCTGGCGAACGCGCGGTCCGGCTTGCCGGGGATGGCGGGCGGATCGGCCGGCTTCTCGAGGAACTGCTCGATGCGGTCATCCGGCCCCACCTGCACGATGCCGAAGCCGCTTGCCTCCGCCCGCGGCACCTCCATGCAGCTGACGGTGACGTCCGCGCCCTGCTCCACGTGCTGCTGCAGCATCAGCTCGTAGTCCATCTTGTACACGTGGTCGCCGGCCAGCAGCACGATGTGGCGCGGCGCCAGGTCGGCGATGATGTCGATGTTCTGGTAGACCGCATCGGCGGTGCCGACATACCAGCTGTGCTCGGAGACGCGCTGGCTCGCCGGCAGGATGTCGAAGCTCTCCTTGCGCTCCGGCCGCAGGAAGGTCCAGCCGCGCTGCAGGTGGCGGATCAGGCTGTGCGCCTTGTACTGGGTGGCGACGGCGACGCGGCGGATACCGGAGTTGATCGCGTTGGACAGGGCGAAGTCGATGATCCGGGAGTTGCCGCCGAAGAAGACGGCGGGCTTGGCCCGCTTGTCGGTCAGCTCGAACAGCCGGCTGCCGCGGCCGCCGGCCAGGACGAAGGCCATGGCGGTGCGGGCGAGCGGCGGGCCGGACTCACCTCGCCCGGACATGCCGCCGCCCCCGCCGCATCAGCGCCGCACCGGCACGCGCCAGATCTCCCCGGCATACTCGGCAATGGTGCGGTCGGCGGAGAACCAGCCCATATAGGCGGTGTTCAGCACCGCCGCACGCCACCAGGCGGCCTTGTCCCGCCAGCGCTCGGCGACCGCGCGCTGCTCGGTCAGGTAGGCCTCGAAATCGGCCGCTACCATGAAGCGGTCCTCGCCCCGGAGCGCCGCGACCAGCTCCCGGTACCGGCCCGGGTCATCGGGGGAGAAGGCGCCCCCTGCGATGGCGTCCAGCACCTCCGCGAGGCGCGGCGAGGCCGCGATCGCCTCGGCACCGCCCGCGCCGGAACGCCGCCGCGCCTCCACCTGCTCCGCCGTCAGGCCGAAGATGTGGATGTTCTCGGCGCCCACCTGGTCGCGGATCTCGACATTCGCGCCATCCAGCGTGCCGATGGTAAGCGCGCCATTCAGCGCGAGCTTCATGTTGCCGGTGCCCGAGGCCTCCATCCCGGCCGTCGAGATCTGCTCCGAGAGGTCGGCCGCGGGGACGATCAGCTCGGCCAGCGAGACGTTGTAATTGGGCAGGAAGGCGACCGCGAGCCGGCCGCGCACGGCCGGGTCGGCGTTGATCATCCGGGCGATGTCGTGCGCCAGCTTGATGATGAGCTTGGCGCGGTGATAGCTGGCGGCCGCCTTGCCAGCGAAGATCTTCACCCGCGGCACCCAGTCCCGCATCGGCTCGGCGCGCATCGCGTGGTACAGCGCGACGGTCTCCAGCAGGTTCAGCAGCTGGCGCTTGTATTCGTGGATGCGCTTGATCTGCACATCGAACAGCGCGTCCGGGTCGAGGCGGATGTCGAGCGTCGCCTGCACCTGCCCGGCCAGCGCCAGCTTCTGCGCCCGCTTCACCGAGGCGAAGCGCTCGCGGAAGCTGGCATCCCCGGCCAGGGGGGCGAGGCCGTCGAGCAGCCTGGGATCGTCCAGCACGCGACCGCCCAGTGCTTCCGCCAGCAGCGCAATCAGCCCGGGATTGGCCTGGTGGAGCCAGCGGCGGAAGGCGATGCCGTTGGTCTTGTTCACCACGCGGTCGGGCGCCAGCTGGTGCAGGTCGCGGAACACCGTCTCCTTCAGCAGCCTGGTGTGCAGGGCGGAGACGCCGTTCACCTTGTGTGAGCCGAGGAAGGCGAGGTGGCCCATGCGCACCCGCCGGCCATGCCCCTCCTCGATCAATGAGACGGAGGAGAGCAGCCGGACATCGCCGGGATGCTCGGCGCGCACGCGGTCCAGGTGGTGGGCGTTGATCAGGTAGATGATCTGCATGTGGCGCGGCAGCAGCCGCTCCATCAGCGGCACCGGCCAGCTCTCCAGCGCCTCGGGCAGCAGGGTGTGGTTGGTGTAGCTGATCGCGCCCCGTGTGGCCTCCCAGGCCTCCTCCCACGGCATCCCGTGCAGGTCCACGCAGATGCGCATCAGCTCCGCCACGGCGATCGCCGGATGCGTGTCGTTCAGCTGGATCGCCACGTGGTCGGGGAGCGAGCGCAGGTCGCCATGCGCGCGGAGATGCCGCCGCACCAGGTCCTGCAGGGCGGCGGCGGCGAAGAAGTATTCCTGGCGCAGCCGC
>DASQVL010000334.1:0-5029 GCA_035640795.1 Crenalkalicoccus sp.
GTGGACAGCCCGCAGGCGGTGCTGCGGCTGCCGCATTTCTACTGGCCGGCCTTCTCCAGCACGGTGGGGAGGCTTTCGCCGGACCCGGCGACGGGGCTGATGCTGCTGAGCCTGCCGCAGGGACCGGTCGCGGGGCGGATCGAGCTGGAGACGACCTGGGCGGAGCGGCTGGGCGAGGCGGCGAGCCTGGCCGGGCTGGCGCTGTGGTTCGGCGGGCTGGCTTGGCTGGTGGCGGCGCGGCGGCGGAGGGCGCTCGAGGGGGCACCCCTGCCGCAGGCGAAGGGGTAAGGGCGGAAACAGCTTCGGCCGGGAGTCTTCCGGACGGACCGGGAAAGCGCCGCCGACAAGGGATGAGAAAAAGGATGGTGGGGGTTTGGGGGTCGCCGAAGGCGACGTTCTCTTCCTCCCCAAGGACAACCTCAAGCCACCACCACGTCCGGCCTCACCGGCGGTGGCAGCCGCCGCAGCAGCCACAGCATGATCCCCATCGCCGGCAGCGCCGCCGCCGTCGTCAGCAGGAAAAATCCCGGCCAGCCCAGCGCCTCCGCCAGCCAGCCGGAAGCCGCGCCCATCGTCCGCAGCGGCACCGCCGCCAGCGAGGACAACAGCGCATACTGCGTCGCCGTGAAGGCCCGGCTGGTCAGCGCCGAGAGGTAGGTGAGGAAGGCCGCATCGGCCAGGCCGTCCGTGAAGGCCTCCACCCCCACCTGCGCCCAGAGCATCGGCAGGTCGTGCCCGGCGAAGGCCAGCGCCACATACATCAGGTTGGACAGCATCTGGCCGAGCCCGGTCAGCACCAGCGCCCGCGCCGTCCCCAGCCGTGCCACGAGCCAGCCGCCGGCCAGCGCCCCGGCCAGCGTCGCCGCCAGGCCGAAGACGGTGCCGACCGTCGCCACATCCTCCCGCGCGAAGCCGAGCTGGCGGTAGAAGGGCGTGGTCATCACCGCGGCCAGCGCCTCGCCCAGCTTGAACAGCGCGACGAAGAGCAGGATGGGCAGCCAGTGCCGGCGCCGGATGAAGTCGGCGAAGGGCTGCACCACGCCGGCGTGGAGCCGCGCCCGCCAGCCCACCGGTAGGCTGGGCGCGCGCGGCTCGGCCGGCGCCAGCAGCGTGCCCAGCAGCCCGATGCCGGCAAGCCCGGCGGCGAAGGCGTAGGCGCCGGCCCAGCCCAGGGGCGCGACCAGCCAGAGCGTCCCCGCGCCGCTCGCCAGCAGGGCGAAGCGGTAGCCCCAGACGTAGCAGGCGAGGCCGTAGCCCTGCTCGCGCTCCTCCAGCACCTCGATGCGCCAGGCATCCACCGCGATGTCCTGGCTGGCCGAGAGGAAGGCGACGAGGACGGCGAGGGACGCCGCGCCGACCGGCGCCAGGGCCGGATCCTGCAGGCCGAGCAACAGGATGGCCGCGATCAGGCAGGGCTGGATGAGCGCCAGCCAGCCGCGTCGCCGCCCGAGCCGGCGCAGCAGCGGCGGCGCCTCGTCCAGCAGCGGCGACCACAGGAATTTCAGCGAATAGGCCCAGCCGATCAGCGCCGTCAGGCCGATTTCGGTGAGCGAGAGCCCGGCCTCGGTGAACCACTGCCGCAGCACCTGCCCGGCGACCAGCGGCCAGGGCACGCCGGAGGCGAAGCCGAGCGCCACGAGCACGAGGAAACGCCGGTCGCGCCAGACAGGCAGGCGGGATGCGTCACGCCAGGAAGGCGCACGGGAACCGATCGGCATGCGCGCCCCGCTAGCGCATTTCCGCGCGGCGCGTGAGCGGCGGCGACGCGCCCCGCGGCGAAAACGGAGGGCGGGTGCACGGGCGCCGCACCCGGGGCATGGCCTGCCCTGGCACGGGCGTTGCTTGCCCCCCGGCACCCCTCGGATGCCTCACATGCCCTGTCGCCGCACCCTGCTCGCCGGCCTGCTCGCTGCCCCCGCCCTGCTGCCGCGCGCCTCGCTCGGCCAGACGCGCAAGGTCAAGATCGGCTCCGCCTTCACCACGACGACGAACCCCGCCTTCCTGATGCCGCGCTACCTGAAGGAGCAGGGGGTGGAGGCGGAGCTGGTGATCTTCCCCTCCCTCGTGCAGCGCATGCAGGCGGTTGCCGCGGGCGATGTGCAGGTGGGCAATGGCGGCCTCTCGGCGACCATGCAGGTGGACGTGAAGGGCTTTCCCATGGTCGTGCTGGCCAATGGCTGCGACGGCGGCTGGGCGCTGCTCGCCCGCCCCGGCATCGCCGAGTTCAAGGCGCTGCGCGGCAGGAAGATCGCCGTGCAGCAGGGCTCGATCGGCCTCGTCTCGCTGCTGTGGAAGCTGAAGGCGGAGGGGATGGCGGAGGCGGTCGAGCTCGTCTTCATGGACAACGACAAGATGCCGATCCCGCTCTACCGCGGGGACGTGGACGCGATCTGCTGCTTCGAGCCCTATGCGGCGCTCGCCAAAATCAATGCTTGGGGGAAGGAGGTCTGGAGTGTCTACGAGACGCCGATGGGCAAGACCAACCTGGGCTTCGTCGCCTCCCGCGCCTTCCTGGAGAAGGAGCCCGACCTGACGAAGCTGATCGTGCAGGCGCATGTGAGGGCGACGGCCGAGGTGATCGCGCATCCGGAGATCGCGCTCGAGACCACGATGAAGCAGTTCAACATGCCGCGGAACGTGGCCGAGGTCTCCAACGCCAACCTGTTCTTCACGACCGAATCGGGCGAGCGCTTCCAGCAGGGCCTGCGCAACCTGGCGCGCATGATGGTGGAGAACCGGCTGCTCGACGCCGAGCCGAACTGGGACCGGTTCGTCGATACGCGCTTCCTGTGACGGGCGCGGCCGCCGGGCGCGCGCTCGGCCTGCTGCCCATCCTGGGCGTGCTACTGGCCTGGCAGCTGGCCGCCGATGCCGGGCTCTACTCGGCCGTGCTGCTGCCGCCGCCGCTTGCCGTTGCGGAGGTGTTGCGCGACAGCCCCGATGTCATCGCGGGCCACGCGGCGGCCAGCCTGACGCGCGTGGCGCTCGGGGTCGCCCTGGCCTTCGCGGCCGCCGTCCCGCTCGGCCTGCTGATCGGGCGGTACCGCTGGCTGGATCGCCTCACCGACTGGTCCATCCAGATGTTCCGCAGCTTCCCGCCGATCTCGCTGATTCCGCTCGCGCTGCTCTTCTTCGGCATCGGCGAGCGGCCGGCGATCGTGCTGATCTTCCTCTCGGCCTTCTGGCCGCTGCTGATCAACACGATCTTCGGCGTGCGCAGCGTGGAACGCACCCTGCTCCGCGTGGCGCGCGCCGCGCGCGCGGGGGAGGCGCTGATCTTCACCGACGTGATGCTGCCCTCCGCCCTGCCCGCCATCTTCACCGGGCTCCGCCTGGCGATCGGCGCCGGCTGGCTGACCGTGGTGACGGCGGAGATGATCGCTGTCAGGAGCGGCCTCGGCTACATGATCCTGAATGCGCAGATGACCTTCCGCTCCGACCTCATCATCGCCGGCATCCTGGTCATCGGCGTCATCGGCCTGCTGGCCGACCAGGGCGTGCGGCTGCTGCGGGCCCGCGCCTGCCGGTGGCAGGAGGGGCTGACGGCCGCGCCCGAATGAGCGCGCGCTTCCTGGAATGCGTCGGCATCTCCAAGCGCTTCGCCGGCCGGGGCGGCGAGGTGGAGGCGCTCCGCCGCGTGGATCTCCGCTGCGGCCTCGGCGAGTTCGTCTGCTTCCTCGGCGCCTCCGGCTGCGGCAAGTCCACGCTGCTCTCCATCATCGGCGGGCTGGAGCCGCCGAGCGAGGGCAGCGTGGTGCTTGGCGGGCGGGAGATCGCCGGCCCCTCCCCCGACCTCGCCATCGTCTTCCAGGACCATGGCCTGTTCCCCTGGATGACCGTGGAGGCGAATGTCGCCTTCAACCTGAAGGCCGCCGGCGTCGCGCGCGCCGAGCGGCGCGAGCGCGCCATGGCCTATCTCGAGCTGGTCGGCCTCGCCGGTTTCGCGCGGCGCTACCCGCATGAGCTCTCGGGCGGGATGAAGCAGCGCGTCGGCATCGCCCGCGCGCTGACGACGGAGCCCAGGCTGCTGCTGATGGACGAGCCCTTCGGCGCGCTGGACGCGCAGACCCGCGCCAGCCTGCAGGGGGAGCTGCTGCGCATCTGGGAAGGCCGCCAGGCGACGGTGCTGTTCGTGACGCATTCCATCGAGGAATCGCTGATTCTCGCCGACCGGGTTGTGGTGTTCCAGCCGCGCCCCGGCCGCGTGCGGGCCGAGGTGCCGGTCGAACTGCCCCGCCCGCGCGACATCCGCTCGGCGGCCTTCCAGGCCATGGCGCGGGAGCTGGAGGCGCTGCTCGGGCACCCGATGCGCGAGCCGGTGGAGGCGTGACCCGCGCAAGGCTGCCAAAGCCGCGCCCATCCCCGCATGCGGTGCTGCGCGCGGTGCCGCGCGACCTTCCCCCCGCGACCCTGCCACGGCACCAGCGCGCGGTGGGCGGGTTCGAGCTGCGGCTCGGCCCCGGGCCGGGCGGCGCAGTGCTGCGCGCGCTGGAACAGCGGGCGCCACTCCGGGTGCTGTTTCCCCGGCCCGAACCGGGAGAGCCGCTGCTCGCCGCGGTGCTGAACTGCGCCGGCGGCATCGCCGGCGGCGATCGCCTCACCCAGTCCGTGCGGCTGGAGGCCGGGGCGCGTGCGACGCTCTGCACGGCGGCGGCGGAGAAGGCCTATCGCAGCCTGGGGCCGGCGGCGGAGCTCGCGACGCGGCTCGAGCTCGGACCTGGCGCCACGCTGGAATGGCTGCCGCAGGAGACGATCCTGTTCGACGGCGCGCGCCTGACGCGGCGTATCGAGTTCCGCCTGGCCGAAGGCGCGCGGCTGCTGGCGGCCGAGATGCTGGTCTTCGGCCGCGCCGCGCGCGGGGAGCGGCTCTGCACCGGCGCGCTGCTGGATGCCTGGCGGCTGTATGGGCCCGCGGGCCTCGCCTGGGCGGACGGGCTGGCGCTGCAGGGCGAGCTCGGCGCGCGCCTCGCCGATCCCTTCGGCTTCGCGGAGGCCGGCGCGCTGGGGACGGTGCTGCTGTGGGCGCCGG
>DASQVL010000335.1:0-7848 GCA_035640795.1 Crenalkalicoccus sp.
TCTCTATTCGCGATCCGGCTGGCGGTCCGGCGCCGCCGCCTGGAAGGCGGGCAGGGTCATCGCCGCCGCCTCCGCCGCCAGCAGCCGCGGCAGCGCGGAGAGCTGCAGGCCGAAGCGCCGCGCATTGAAGAGCTGCGGCACCAGGCAGGGATCCGCCAGCGTCGGCGCCGCGCCGAAGCAGAACGGCCCGCCATTCAGCGGCAGCAGTGCCTCGCAGGCCGCCAGCCCCTCGGCGATCGTCTCGCGCGCCCAGGCCTCGGCGATGTCGTGGCCGTGGCCGAGCACCTGCAGCCGGTTCAGCACCTTCAGGTTCTGCACCGGCTGAACGTCGCAGGCGATTGCCAGCGCGAAGGCGCGGATATGCGCGCGGGTCAGCGCATCCCCGGGCAGCAGCGTCGGGTCGGGCTGGGTTTCCTCCAAATACTCGATAATGGCGAGTGACTGCGTAATCACCGCACCATTTGGTAGTTCTAGCGTTGGCACCAATCCCTGTGGGTTGAGGCGCAGGTATTCGGGATCGCGTTGCTCGCCCCGGCGCAGATGATGGAAGCGGTGCTCCGCCGTCATTCCCTTCACGTTGAGCGCGATCCGCACCCGCCAGGCGGCAGTGGATCGCCAGTACCCGTGCAGCCGCATCGGCACGCTCCTGCCCTGCGGCCTGGACTTGGGTCGTTTTGTGAGAATATCAACGGCGGCCGAGCAGATTTCGGGAAATGATGATCCGCATGATCTCGTTGGTGCCTTCGAGAATCCGGTGCACCCGCAAGTCACGGACGATCTTCTCGACGCCGTATTCGCTCAGATACCCGTAACCGCCGAACAACTGCAGCGCATCATCCGCAACACGATGGCAGATGTCGGTAACGAAGCGCTTGGCCATGGCACAGAAGACGGTGGCATCCGGCGCCCCGGCATCCAGCTTCGCGCAGGCGCGCCAGAGCAGGGCGCGCGCGGCCTCGAGCTCGGTGCGCATGTCGGCCAGGCGGAACTGGGTGTTCTGGAAATCGGCGACCGGACGCCCGAAGGCGCGGCGTTCCTGCACATAGGCGAGCGCCGCATCCAGCGCGGCCTGGGCGCCGCCGAGCGAGCAGGCGGCGATGTTGAGCCGCCCGCCATCGAGGCCCGCCATGGCGAAGTGGAAGCCCTGCCCCTCCTCGCCCAGCCGGGCGGCGAGGGGGACACGGGCGCCCTCGAAGATCACCTGGCGCGTCGGCTGGGCGTTCCAGCCCATCTTCGCTTCGTTCTTGCCGAAGGAGAGGCCGGGCGTCTCCTTGGGGACCAGCAGGGCGGAGACTCCGGCGGGTCCCTCCTCCCCCGTCCGCACCATGGTGAGATAGAGGTCCGAGGCGCCGCCGCCCGAAATGAACTGCTTCACCCCGTCCAGCACGTAGCATTCGCCGTCGCGCCGCGCGCGCGTGGTGAGCGCCGCGGCATCGCTGCCGGAGCCCGGCTCGGTCAGGCAGTAGCTGGCGATCTGCGCCATGGGGATCAGCGCGGGCAGCCACTGGTCGCGCTGCGCCGGGCTGCCGAAGCGGTCCACCATCCAGGCGACCATGTTGTGGATGGAGAGGTAGGCGGCGGTGGTCGGGCAGCCGGTCGCCAGCGCCTCGAACACCACGGCGGCGTCGAGGCGGGTGAGGCCGGCGCCGCCCGATTCCTCCCGCACGTAGAGCGCGGCCATGCCAAGCGCCGCCGCCTCGCGCATCGCCTCAACGGGGAAGTGCTTGGCCTGGTCCCATTCGACGGCATGCGGCGCGAGGCGGTCGCGCGCGAAGGCGAGGACGGTGTCGCGCAACGCCTGGGTGGCCTCGGGCAGCTCGAAGGCGGCGGCGGCGGCTTGGCTGTCGAGCGGCATGGCGGCGGCGTCCCCTCCTGCGGCGGTGATCGTTATCTGATGGGTGGATGCGCCGCCGCCAAGCGGGGAATGGGTGACCCTTGGGGGGAAGGGAGAACCCTTCCCCAAGACCCCCGCAACCCCTTTTTCTGCGCCTTTCCTCGTGGCGCTTGCCCGGTCCGGCTGGAAGACTCCCAGCCGACCTACGGCACCACCACCGTCGTGTGATGCGGCCGGACGCGCGCCACGCAGCCGGCGACGGTGAAGCCCGTGATCGCGATCATCACGAGCAGCATCAGCGTGCGGAAGCGGGCCATGTCGCGAACTCCCTCTGCGGTGCCGCCACCATCGCGGCGCCGCGTGGCGGCCGAAACCCCGGGCGCATTAAATGGTTGCAGGGGCGTGGTCAAACGGCAGCGCGCGCCGGGGCCGGCATCGAGGGCGCCTCCACCGCCGCCTCCAGCGCCGCAATCCGGGGCTGCGCCGCCGCCAGGTTCCGCGCCTTCCCCGGGCCGAAGCCGCGGATCGCGCCCCAGGCCTCCGCCCAGTCGCAGATCGCCGCATGCGTCGCGGGAGAGAGGCGCGGTAGCAGGTGGTCGAGGCCGGCGCGGAACTCGACCGGCAGCGCCCGCTCCTCCCGCCGCTCCGCCGTGCGGCCGAAGGGGTCGAGCGCGGTGCCGCGCAGCGCCTTGCCGTGCCGCAGCAGACCCATGGCCCGCAGCATCCAGGGGCCGAAGGCGCGCTTGCGCGGCCGTCCGGTGGCGGCATCGGGCTTCGAGAGGACGGGCGGCGCCAGGTGCAGCTCGATGCGGCGCGTGCCGGTGAAGCCGCGCGCGAGCTCCGCGCGCCATTCCGGCAGGCTGTGCAGGCGTGCCACCTCGTACTCGTCCTTGTAGGCCATCAGGCGGTAGAGCTGGATGGCGGCGGCCCGCGCCAGCCGCTCCGCCCCCGGCACCGCCGCGGCCTCCGCCGCGCGCACCCGCGCGATCGCCTCCGCGTAGTCCCGCGCGTAGCGGGCGTCCTGGTAGGCGGTGAGGTCGGCGACGCGGCGGGCGATCAGCGCGTCCAGCGTCTCCGCCGCCTCGGTCGCGGGCGGAGCCGCATCCTCCAGCGCCGCGGCGCGACCGGCAGCGAAGGCGGCCTTGTTGCGCTCCACCGCCGTGCCGTTCAGCTCCAGCGCGCGGTTGATCGCCTCGGCGCCCACCGGCACCAGGCCGCGCTGGAAGGCGAGGCCGAGCAGCCAGACGTTGAGGTAGATCAGGTCGCCGAAGCTGTCCGCCACGCGCGCCGCGGCGGGCAGGGCGACGAGGTCGCGGCAAGCGGCGCGCACCGCGTCCAGCATGCCTTGCCGGTCATACCTCGTGTCGGTGTCCAGCACGAATTGCGCCGTCGGCGCGAGCTCGGCGTTCACCACCGCCGCGGTCCGCGCGGGGCCGAGCAGGGGCCGCGCGAAGCGGCCATGCGCCACCACCATGTCGGCGGCGATGAGCAGGTCCGCCTGGCCCTGGCCGATGCGCGGCGCGCCGATCGTCTCCTCCGCCGCGCCCACCCGGCCGATGCGGAGCTGCGCATAGACGCCACCGCCCTTCTGGGCGAGGCCGAGCTGGTCCACCGTGCGCACCGGCCTGGCTTCCAGATGCGCCGCCTCCGCCAGGATCGCCGCGAGCGCGGTGACGCCCTGGCCGCCGACGCCGGCGATCAGGATGTTCCAGGCCTCCTCCGCAGGCTCCGGCAGCACGGGATCGGGCAGCGCGCCGATCGCCTCGGCGCGCAGCGCGGGCTTCGCCGGCTCCGCGCCGATCAGCGTGACGAAGGAGGGGCAGAACCCGTCCACGCAGGAGAGGTCCTGGTTGCAGGCGCTCTGGTCGATGCGGCGCTTGCGGCCAAAGGGCGTCTCCACCGGCTCCACCGCCAGGCAGTTGGAGGTGCGCGAGCAGTCGCCGCAATCCTCGCAGACGCGCGTGTTGATCACGGCGCGGCGCGTCGCCTGCGGCGCCAGGTTGCGCTTGCGCTTGCGGCGGCGCTCCGTCGCGCATTCCTGGTCGTAGATCAGCACGGTGACGCCGGGGATGTCGCGCAGCTCGCGCTGCACGACATCCAGCTCGCTCCGGTGGTGGAAGGTCACGCCGGCGGGGATGCGCCTGTCGCCGCGGTGGCGGTCCGGGTCGTCGGAGACGATGACGATGCGCGCCACGCCCTCCGCCGCCACCTGCGCCGCAACATGCGGCACCGTCATCTCCCCCTCGGGGGTCTGACCGCCGGTCATCGCGACGGCGCCGTTCAGCAGGATCTTGTAGGTCATGTTCGCCTTCGCCGCGACCGCGGCGCGGATGGCGAGGCTGCCCGAATGCGCATAGGTGCCGTCGCCCAGATTGGCGAAGACATGGCGGTCCGCGACGAAGTGCATGGCGCCGAGCCAGGGCGCGCCCTCGCCCCCCATCTGGGTGAAGGCCTCCGTCTCCCGCCCCATGAAGCGGGCGAGGTAGTGGCAGCCGATGCCGGCCATGGCCTGGCTGCCCTCCGGCACGCGGGTCGAGGTGTTGTGCGGGCAGCCCGGGCAGAAATAGGGCGCGCGCTCATGCAGCGGCGCGGCCGGCTGCGCGGCCAGCGCATCGAGCTCGGCGAGGCGGGCGCGGAGGCGTTCGGTGCGCAGCGCCTCCGGCAGGCGCGCGGCGAGCGCGCGCAGCACCTGCGCCGTGTCGAGCTCGGTGAGCTCCGAGAGCAGGGGCCGCCCCGCCTCGTCGCGCTTGCCGATGACGCGCGGGCGGTCCGGCAGGTGATAGAGCGCATCGCGCAGCTGCGGCTCCAGCAGGGCGCGGCGGTCCTCCACCACCAGCACCTCCTCGAGGCCGCGGGCGAACTCGCGCGCCCCCTCCGCATCCAGCGGCCAGGCGAGGCCGACCTTCCAGATGCGCAGGCCGAGCAGGCGGGCCATCTCCGGCGTGATGCCGGCATCGGCCAGCGCCTGGCGCAGCGTCGCAAAGGCCTTGCCGCGCGCGGCGATGCCGAAGCGCGCCTGCGGGCTGTCCCAGGCGATGCGGTTCAGCGCGTTGGCGCGCGCGAAGGCGAGGGCGGCCGGCAGCTTCCAGCGGCGCAGCCGCTCCTCCTGCGCGAGCGGCGTGTCGCCGGTGCGGATGGCGAGGCCGCCGGGCGGCAGCGCGAATTCCGGCAGGATGCTGGAATAGGCGGCGGGGTCGAGGCGCAGCGTGGCGCTGCCATCCATGGTCTCCGCCACGCATTTCATGCCGGCCCAGAGGCCGGAGAAGCGCGACAGGGCGAGGCCCTTCAGGCCCAGCTCCAGCGCGTCCGCGACGTCCGCAGGGTCGAGCACCGGGATCTCCAGATCCACGAAGGCGTGCTCCGACGCGTTCGTCACGGTGGAGGACTTGGCGGAGGGATCGTCGCCGGCGAGCGCCAGCACGCCCCCCTTCGGCGCCGTGCCGGCGCTGTTGGCGTGGCGCAGCACGTCGCCGCTGCGATCCACCCCGGGGCCCTTGCCGTACCAGATGCCGAAGACGCCCTCGACCCGGGCCGGCCCATGCAGGCCCACCTGCTGGCTGCCCCAGACGGCGGTCGCCGCCAGGTCCTCGTTCAGCCCGGGCTGGAAGACGATGTCGGCCGCGGCGAGGCGCTTCGCCTGGCCCTGCAGCGCCTTGTCGTAGCCGCCGAGGGGCGAGCCGCGATAGCCGCTGATGAAGCCCGCGGTGCGCCAGCCCTGCGCCGCGTCCAGCTGGTGCTGCAGCAGCGGCAGCCGCACCAGCGCCTGGACGCCGGTCAGCAGCAGCGTCTCGCCCGCCTTCTCCCAGCGGTCCTCGAGCGTCGCCTGCGCGCGGATCATGCTGCCCATGCTGCCCTCCCGGACGGCCGCCGACGAGGGCGGCGGATGGCATGTCGGTATGCGGGACAGCGCGGGCAATGGCCCGAACGCCCCCTTGGCAGAAGGTGCCGCTGCCGGGCGAGGAAATCCTGCCGAATTCCGTTGTGCATCGCCGAAAAGGCGGAAGAAGCTTCCGTCGGCGGCGCGGCTGGCGGACACTCCCGCGCATGGACGCCATCGACAAGCGCATCCTCCGCGCGCTCCACCGCAATGCCCGCCTGACCAATGCCGAGCTGGCGGAGGAGGTGGGGCTTTCGCCTTCGCCCTGCTGGACGCGGGTGCGGCGGCTGGAACAGGCGGGGGTGATCCGCGGCTATGTCGCGATCCTCGACCAGGCGCAGCTTGGCCTGCCCGATACCGTCATCATCGAGGTGATGACCGAGAAGCACGACGAGGAGACGCTGCGGCGCTTCGAGCAGGCGGTGGCGGAACTGCCGGAGGTGATCGAGGCCTGGCTGGTGACCGGGGAGTACGACTACGTGATCAAGGCGGCGGTGGGCGGCACGGCGGGATATGAGCGGCTGCTCAGGGAGAAGATCTACCGGCTGCCGGGGGTGCGGCATACGCGGACGAGCTTCACGTTACGGAGCTTGAAGCAGACCTTTTCGCCGGCGCCTTAGGCGGCGCTTGGGGGAGGAAGGGAACTTCCTCCCCCAGACCCCCACCATCCTTTTTCTGATCCTTTCTCCGGGGTGCTTGCCCGGTCCGCCTGGAAGACTCCCGGCCGAAGCCGTCAGGCCTCCGCTGCCAGCCGCGCCGGCGTCAGCGACCATGCCACCTCTTCCCCCTCGGGCGGCGCACACCAGATCGGCAGCGCGTTCGGTGTCCGTACGTTCGGCTCGTGCCCGAAGGCCAGCCGCAGCGCGCGGAACAGCGCGCCGTGCGAGACCACCAGCACCGGCGCCGGCCGCGCCGTCGCCCGGTTGATCGCGGCGACCGCCCGGCTCAGCAGGGCGGAGAAGGTCTCGCCCCCGGGCGGCGTGTAGCCGCCACGGATCCAGTCGTCGTACCAGTCGCCCATCGGCTGGCCTTCCTGCTCGCCGAAGGCGACCTCGCGCAGCCCCTCATCCAGCGTGACCGACAGGCCGGTGACGCGCGCCACCGCCTCCGCCGTGTGTCGCGCGCGCGACAGGTTGGAGGAGACGATGGTCGCGATCCCCTTGTCGGCCATCGTCCGCGCCGCCCGCTCCGCCTGGGCCCGGCCCACGGCGTTCAGCGGTATGTCCACATTGCCCTGGGAACGCCCCTCGGCATTCCAGTCGGTCTCGCCGTGACGAAGGAACCAGAAGGGGACGGGGTTCAGCGCCTCGCTCATCGCGCGCGCTCCGCCCGGATGGTCAGGCCAGCCCCTCCGCCGCCAGGGTCCGTTGCACCGCCGGCCGTGCCCGCATCCGCGCGTAATGGGCAGCGACGTTCGGCGGCAGGTCCAGCTTCAGCCGGTTGTTCCACCAGGAGACGTAGAACAGCGCGCTGTCGGCGAAGGAATACTCCCCCGCCACATACTCCTTGCCGGCCATGCGCTGGTCCATGATACCGAGCGCCTTCTGGGCGATCTCCCGCCCGCGCGCCTTCACCGCCTCGTGCTCCGTCTCGTTCGGCGTGAAATTGGCCGGGCGGAAGATGCGGGAGAAGCCCTGCATGTGGATGGTGGCGACGGCGTAGTCGGTCGCCTCCATGGCGGCCGCCAGCTTCTCCGGCCCCTGTGGCAGCAGCCCGGCCTCCGGATTGGTCGCCGCCAGGTAGTAGGCGATGGCGGGGTATTCGGTCAGCACGCTGCCATCGTCCCGCACCAGGGTCGGCACCTTGGACTTCGGGTTGATGCTGGTGAAGGCCGGCTTGTACTGCTCCTGCTCGGCGAAGCTCAGCTTCACCGCCTCGTAGGGCTTGCCGATCTCCTCCAGCAGCACGTGGATGCCGACGGAGCAGGCGCCGGGCGAGAAATACAGTTTCATGGCTTCCCCCGCGGTTGCGAATGACGGCGACAGGCTTGCCGGGCCGACGCCGCGCGGCAAGCGAATTCCCGCGGAGTCAGCCCGGCGACGGCAGGCGCGGCGCGGCCTCCCGCAGCGCGGCAAGCGCGGTGCGCGTCCGCCCGGCAACGCGGAGCAGGGCCGGCAGATCGCCCGGCCGGCGGAGC
>DASQVL010000336.1:0-9381 GCA_035640795.1 Crenalkalicoccus sp.
GAGGGGGCGGCGGCCGCGGCGGCTTCCCGGCGGCCGGTGCCGCGCGCCGGCCGGCCGCGCGGCTTGGTGCCGAGCCCGATCTTCTTGGCGAGCGAAGAGCGGTGCTTGGCGTAGTTCGGCGCCACCATGGGATAGTCGGAGGACAGGCCCCAGCGCTCCCGGTACTGTTCCGGAGTCATGTTGTAGGCGGTCTGCAGATGCCGCTTCAGCATCTTCAGCTTCTTTCCGTCTTCCAGGCAGATAAGGTATTCCGGGGTGATGGACTTCTTGACCGGCACGGCCGGCTGCGGCCGTTCCGGCTGCGCTTTCGCCGCCGGCATGCCGACAGTGGACAGGGTCCGGTAGACCTCCTGGATCAGGTTGGGCAGGTCGCCCAGGGAGACCGGGTTGTTGGAAACATGGGCCGAGACGATCTCCGCGGTCAATCCGAGGAGGTCAGCAGCCGGTGCGTCTTCCGCCATTGTGTCGCTCTTTCCGATTCGCACCCTAAAGCTATACTGCGCTTCCCATCTAAGTCGCAACGCCTTCGCCAATTTAAAGGGCTGTGCGGATGCCAGGATTGCCGATCGCTGAAATAGCCGTGGATCAGGAGTTGGACATCACCGGGGAGACTTGCCCGATGACCTTCGTCCGCACGCGCCTGGCGCTGGACCGCCTGCCGCCGGGCGCCGTGCTGCGGGTGCTCCTCCGCGGCGCGGAACCCCGGGCGAACGTGCCGAAAACCGCGCTGGAGCAAGGGCATGGCCTGCTCGCCATGCGGGACCTGCCGGACGGGACGGCAGAGATCCTGCTGCGCCGGCGCTGAATCCCGCAGCGCGAGCCGCGGACGCGGTATTTCGAATATCGCCAGTTCCACTTGCCTGTATGCAATGACGATTTGCGCATCTTCGGGCGTCGAGGCGGCCGTCATCCGGCTCTATCGCCGCCACGCCCAGGCCTGGGCCGCCGAGCGCGGCGACCGGCTGATCGAGCGCGCCTGGCTCGACCGCTTCGGCGCGAAGCTGCCGCCCGGCGCGGCCATCCTCGACATCGGCTGCGGCTCCGGCCGGCCCATCGCGCGCCACCTGATCAGCCAGGGCCACCGGATCACCGGCATCGACGCCGCGCCGGAGATGATCGCGCTCTGCCGGTCCGCCTTCGCCGGGGAGGAGTGGCGGGTCGCCGACATGCGTGAGCTTGCGCTGGGCCGGCGCTTCGCCGGGCTGATCGCCTGGGACAGCTTCTTCCATCTCGGCCAGCCGGCGCAGCGCGGCATGTTCCCGGTCTTCGCGGCGCATGCCGCGCCGGGCGCCGCGCTGCTCTTCACCAGCGGCCCGACCGCGGGCACCGCCATCGGCAGCTACCGGGGCGAGGCGCTGCACCATGCGAGCCTCGACCCGGCGGAATACCGCGCGCTGCTTGCCGCCAACGGCTTCCGCGTGGTTGCCCACGCCGTGGAGGATCCGGACTGCGGCGGCCACACCGCCTGGCTCGCCCGGTTTTCTCACCCGGGTGTTGGGATCTGATGCTGTGGAGCCGCTGCTGGCGGTGCGGGCGATGTGATGGACGCTGGCAGCAATTGGGAGGGCGCGGAGATTGGGGCGGCTTAGGACGCGCCGGTGCTCACCGCAGGCAGTGTTGGTTGGGGCAGATGACAGCTTGCGGTATCTGGGTCGTCAGGGCGCGGTCGCGGCTGCCGCCGCCTCGTGCTCGACCCGCTCCGATGACCGCGCGTCCTGAAAGCACGCCGCGAAGCGCCGGACCAGGCCGATGGCCCGGTCCGTGGCCCCGAGCAGCAGCGCGCCGGCATTGGAGGTGATCGCCCCGCCGCCGAAGCCGGCCACCACGGCACGGCCCTCGACGGGTGCAAACGCGAGCAGCGTCGGGCTACACTCCGTCGGCATCGGGGACCTCCTCCGCGTCGCGTCAAGTCTTTGTCGCAGAGGAACTCTCGCCGATTCGGAGCCCCCGATGCACCTACAGCTCGTGAGGTATCCGAGCTTAAGTGGCCGTGACACGCCACGCTCACGATGTGTCGGGGAGGTGCCAATGTCCGCACGAGGTTCGCTCCTTGCGCAGGTCGTGGCCACAGCCGTGCTCTCGGCCTGCGTCGATCGGCAGGTGGCGCTGGATCGCGAAAACCTGTTGACAGCCGCCGGCTTCACGAGCCGGCCGGCCGACACCCCGGCGCGGCGAGCTGAATTGCGCACTCTGCCGGCGAACCGCTTCGTCCGGCAGGTGCGGGGCGATCGGGTGATCTATCTGTACGCCGACCCGCTGGTCTGTAGCTGCCTCTATGTCGGTGACCAGGCCGCCTTTGACCGCTTCCGACAGGACGCGCGCCGGCGCGCGATCGTCGCCGAAGAGCGCCTGGTGGCGCAGCCCGGGGACACTTTAGACTTTTGGGGTCCAGACTTCTGAGGTGCTGGTGCCCTTCAGAGCCGAACGCCGTGGGGTCGGCGCGTCAGGCCCCAGCTACCTAGCCAGCCACCTAACCCGTCCTTCTCACCTCCGCTTTCGAAGCCGGCGACCACGGCGCGGCCCTCGACGGGTGCAAACCCGAATAGCGCCGGGCTACACTCCATCGGCATCGGGGACCTCCTCTGCGTCGCGTCAAGTCTTTGTCACGGAAGAACTTTCGCCGATTCAGAGGCCCGGTGCACCTACGGCTCGCGAGAGATCCAGTCTAGGCTCCACAGGGGGAACCCATCGAATTTGCTGGCGGCCATTCGGCCGCTTGGCCCGCCGCGCGGGCCGCGGGTCACGATCAAAGCTCGGCGCTACGAGCTCAGGAGGGCGGCGCCGGCAGCGGCTCCTCCCGCACCCCGGCGGGGGGCGGCGCCGGCACGCCGGTCGCCCCGGGCGGCACCGCCACCAGCCAGTCGCGCAGGTTGCGCTTCAGTTGGTACTCGAACTCCACGTTCAGCTGGTCCATCGCGCGGCGCAGCAGCCGGTCCGCCGCCCCGGCGCGGGAGGCTTCGGGGCCGGCCACCGCGGCGCGCGCCTCCGCCTCGATGAAGCCGAGACGCCTGCCCCCCTCGCCCAGGATCTCCAGCCGGCAGCCCACCTGGCAGAGCAGCCCGTCCGCCGTCGGCCGCAGGCTCGCCTGCGCCACCGTGAACACTGCCTCCCCCTGCATGCCCACGGCGGAGAGCCGGTCGCGGCCCATGGTGCGCACCGCCTCCGCCGGCGGAACGGGCAGCGTCGCGCCGAGGTCGCCCGGCGCCGGCGGCGGCGCCTCCGGCGCGATGACGATGCGCGCGACGTTGAGCGGCAGGGGGGTGAGATAGCCGTAGCCGATCGGTCCCGGCTCCGGGCTGGGCGGCCGCTCCTCCCCCGCGCAGGCGGCGCCCAGCAGCGGGAGGATCAGGGCGGCGCGGCGCCTCACGCCCGGCCCGCCGCCCCGCGCACCCCGGCCCGGTCGAAGCGGAAGCCGATGTTGCAGAACTCGCAGGTCATGGTGATGGCGCCGTCTTCCGCCATGTGGTCGAGATCCTCCTCCCCGAACCCGGCCAGCACGCCGGCGAGCCGCGCGCGCGAGCAACGACAGCCATAGGAGAGGGCGCGGGCGCGGTCGAGCACCAGGCCTTCGGCATGGAACAACCGGTGCAGCAGGGCGGGGCCGGGCAGGGCGTCGTCCAGCATCTCGGCATCGGTCAGCGTGCCGGCGAGGGCGAGGGCGGTGCGCCAGGCCTCCTCCTGCGCCTCGGCGTCCATCTCCGGTGCCACGCCGCCAAGGCCTGCGATGTGCTCGAGGATCAGCGCGGCGGCGCGCCAGCCGGCGGGCATCCGGCCGCAGGCCAGGCGGACATGGGTGCGGAGCTGCTCCGAGGTGCGGAAGTAGTGCGCCGTCATCTCGGAGAGCGTGGCACCCTCGATCGCCACGATGCCCTGGTAGCGGTCCATCTCCGGCCCCTGGTCGCAGGTGAAGGCGAGGTAGCCCTGGCCGACCAGGGCGCCGGCCTCGGGCATCGCCTCCTCGGCCAGCAGGCGGCCGAGCGCGTCAGGCTCCGCCCGCGCATAGCCGCGCAGCGCGCCGCTTTCGGTGCAGTCGGCGAGCAGCATGGGCACGGCGCCATCGCCCTTCACCTGGAGGGAGAAGCTGCCGCGGAACTTCAGCGCACCGGCGAGGGCGGCGGTGAGCGCCAGCGCCTCCCCGGCCAGACGGGTGACGGCGGGGTGGTTGGCGTGGCGGGTCAGCAGGGCATCGGCCAGCGGGCCGAGCCGGACCAGCCGGCCACGCACCGGGCGCTGGCGGAGGTGGAAGGGCTGGACGCCGCGGGGGACGACGATATCGGGGACGGGCGGGCGGTCGTGCTGGAGGAAGTCGGGCGTTTCGGAGGGCAGGGTGGGATTGGGCAATCGGGCACCTCGGGAGGTTTGCCGCAAGATAGGGCGGCTGCTGGCGTCCGGCCACGCGGCGGCGTAGGGGGCCTTTGGGGGAGGAAGGGAACTTCCTCCCCCAAGCCCCCGCCATCCTTTTTCTCATCCTTTCTCCTTGGCGCTTGCCCGGTCCGTCGGGAAGACTCCCGGCCGGAGCACGGCCCGCGGCCAGTGCGGCGAGCCAAGCGGCCGCAGGCCGCGCCGGCGCTTGAGGCATGACGCGACTCCGCACTTCATGCGCCCGGTATCAATGCCGCAGCACGGAAAGCACCACCTCCAGCGCGATCAGCAGCAGCACCGCAATCTCCAGCAGCTCCGCACGGCTGCCCGAGGCCTCCTCGTACAGCGCCCCATAGGTGTCGCGGATGATGGCGAGCTTGCGCTCCACCGCCGCACTCACCACCGGCACGCGGAACAGCGCCATCGCCGCGGCATAGACGCGCGCCAGGTACACATCCTCCGTGACCTGCAGCGCGTTGTCCGCCCGCTCCGTCAGCTCCGTCACCTCGGCCACCAGCCCGTACAGGCGGCGCGCGAGACGCGCATAGCGGCGCGCGGCGAACAGGTTGGCGCCGCGCCGTGCCTGCTCCACCAGGTCGTAGATGCGCGGCAGCTCGTCGTCCAGCAGCTCGTCGTAGAAGCGCATCTCGAGGAGCTGCGCGTTCGCCACCTCCAGCACGTCGATCACGTCGGTGTCCTGGCGCGGCTCGTAGATGAAGGCGCGGTCCCAGGTCAGCACCACCAGGTCGTCCGGGTAGTAGGAGAAGCGCTGGCGCAGCAGCTCGGCCCGCGCCCCCTCGGAGAGCGGCCGCGTCTCGCCGGACAGCAGCGGGACGAGGTCGAGGCGGGCGAGCAGCGCCTCGGCCGAGAGCGGCTCCTCCAGCCGGTTCACCACGGCGATCAGGTAATCCTCCTCCACCGGCGCGCCGGTCGGCTTCTCCAGCGCCTCGGCTACGCCGACCTGCACGCGCTGCAGCAGGTCCGGCCAGGGCCCGCCCGGGCCGAGCGCCACGGCGAGCCGGTTGGTCAGCGCGACGAAATCGGGCCAGAGCAGGTCGGCGACCGGCACCGTTATGGCGAGCGCCACGACGCCGAAATCATAGAGCCGGGCAGTGACCTCCGCAGCGACGCGCGCCCCGTCCAGGTCGAGCGGGAGCGGGCCGAGCGGCAGCCCGAGCGGCGGCTCGCCAAAGGCCATGGCCTTGGGCGGCGTGCCAGTCAGCCCGCGCCGCCCGCCGCTGCGCGGCCCGCGCGCCGCCCACAGCGCCTCGGCCCGCTTCAGGTCCACCGCGTAGGCGATGTCATAGAGGCGGAGCGCGATGACTTGGCCGGCGTGGACGCGGGGCGGCTGCGGCGCGACCTCCAGCCGCGCATCGCCAGCCATCAGCCCCCGGCCCGGAGCGAGCCGAGCGAGGTGGCGGTCGCGGCAACTGTCCGGTCCGGCCGCCGGCCGCCCGGGATGGCCAGCCCGGCGATGGCGGTCTCGAGCCGGCCGATCGCCGCGGCAGGCGCCGCTGCGGCCGGGTGCCCGGCCGCCTCGCTCACCCCGCCCCCAGCGCCCAGAGCAGCACGCCCTTCTGCGCGTGCAGCCGGTTCTCCGCCTCGTCGAACACCACGCTCTGCGGCCCGTCCATCACCTCGTCGGTGATCTCCTCCCCGCGATGCGCCGGCAGGCAGTGCATGACGATGGCATCCGGCGCGGCCTGGCGCAGCAGCGCGGCGTTCAGCCGGTAGGGGGCCAGCATGTTGTGCCGCCGTGCCACCGCCTCCGTCGCATCGGACATCGAGACCCAGGTGTCGGTCACCACGCAGCGCGCGCCGCGCACCGCCTCCATGGCGTCGACGGTCAGCTCGATCCGCGCGCCCTCCCGCCGCGCCCAGTCCACCAGCGCGGCGGGCGGGGCGAGTTCCGGCGGCGTCGCCACGCGCAGCGTGAAGCCGAAGCGCGCCGCGGCCTGGATGAAGCTCTGCGCCACGTTGTTGCCGTCGCCGGTCCAGGCGATCACCTGCCCCGCGATCGGGCCGCGATGCTCCTCGAAGGTCATCACGTCGGCCATCAGCTGGCAGGGATGGCTGATATTGGTCAGGCCGTTGATCACCGGCACCGTCGCATGCCCGGCGAGCTCGCGGATCTTCGCGACATCCGCGGTGCGCAGCATGATGGCGTCCACGTAGCGGGAGAGCACGCGCGCCGTGTCCGCCGGGCTCTCCCCGCGGCCGAGCTGCATGTCCCGCGTGGTCAGCACGACGACCTCGCCGCCGAGCTGCCGGATGCCGACCTCGAAGGAGACGCGGGTCCGCGTGGACGGGATCTCGAAGATCAGTGCCACGCTCTTCCCCGCCAGCGGCCGGCCGGTGATCTCGCCGTGCTTGGCGCGCGCGGCGAGGTCGAGCATGCGCCGCAGCGTCGCGGCGTCATGGTCCATCAGCTCGAGGAAGTGGCGGGGCGGCTCAGCCCCCCCGCCCTCCACCGGCCTGAGCGCCGCGCTCATTGCGCTGCCTCGGCCTTGGCGGCGGGCGCGGCGCGCCGGCAGGCGCGGTCGAGCAGCCGGAGCGCCTCGTCCGCCTCGGCCTCGGTGATGATGAGCGGCGGGGCGAGGCGCAGCACGTTCATCCCGGCGGCGACGGTCAGCAGCCCCTCGGCGACGGCGGCCGCCTGCATGTCGGTGTTGGAGACCTCCGGCCGCAGCCGGATGCCGAGCAGAAGCCCCGCCCCCTGCACGCCCTCGACCACCTGCGGATGGCGCTCCGCAAGGCCCAGCAGCCCGCGCCACAGGTGCCGCGCCACGCGGTCCACATGCTCCAGGAACCCGGGCGCCAGGATCACGTCCAGCACCGCATTGCCGGCGGCGCAGGCCAGCGGGTTGCCGCCGAAGGTGGTGCCGTGCGTCCCCGGCTTCAGGTGCTTCGCCACCGCCTCCCTCGCCAGGATGGCGCCAAGCGGGAAGCCGCCGCCGATGCCCTTGGCCGAGGACATCACGTCCGGCTCGATCCCCGCCCACTGATGCGCCCAGAGCTTGCCGGAGCGCCCCATGCCGATCTGCACCTCGTCGAGGGCCAGCAGCAGCCCGAACTCGTCGCAGGTGGCACGCAGCTGGCGCAGGAATTCGGGGCTCGCCGGGCGCACGCCGCCCTCGCCCTGCACCGGCTCGATCAGGATGCCCGCGGTCTCCGGCGTGATCGCCGCGCGCACCGCATTCATGTTGCCGAAGGGGACGTGGTCGAAGCCCTCGACCGGCGGGCCGAAGCCCGCCAGGTACTTCTCGTTGCCGGTCGCCGCCAGCATGGCCAGCGTCCGGCCGTGGAAGGCGCCCTCGAAGCAGATCATGCGGAAGCGCTCGGGGCGGCCGGTCTCGGCCTGGTGCTTGCGCACCGCCTTGACCATGCCCTCATTCGCCTCGGCGCCGGAATTGCAGAAGAACACGCTGTCCGCGAAGGGGGTCGCCGCCACCAGGCGCTCGGCCAGCCGCTCCGCCTGCGGGATGCGGTAGAGGTTGGAAACGTGCATGACGCGCGCCGCCTGCTCGGCAATGGCGCGCACCAGGTGCGGGTTGTTGTGGCCGAGCGAGGAGGTCGCGATTCCCGCCCCGAAATCCAGGAATCGTCGCCCATCCGCCGTCCACAGCCAAGCGCCCTCGCCCCGCTCGAAGGCGAGGTCGGCGCGGTTGTAGGTCGGCATCAGGGCGGGGATCACGGCATCGTTCCCGGGCCCTCCGCCTCCGCGCGCCGGACCATCCGGGGCGTCGCGGCGGGGGGCACCGGGCAGATAAGTGGAAAGCCGCGGCGGGGGGAACCCCTCGCCGCGAAATCCGGGGCATCCCGGCCCGCCCCGTTTGGCGGGGCGGGCGGGCCGCCTCAGCCGCGGGAGGCGCCGCTGCCCAGCTGGTCGTAGCTGAAGGTGGGCAGCCCGGTCAGGCTCTCCTTGGTCGCGCCGGTCAGGGTCCAGCGGTTGTTCTGCCGGTTGTATTCCAGCCGGTTGAAGGGAACCGCGACGAGCTTGGCGCCGATGCCGAGGAAGCCGCCCACCGAGATCACCGCGACCGGCGCGCCGGTGCCGCTTTCCGGGATGATGATGTCGTCCACCTGGCCGACGCTCTCGTTGTTCTCGTTGTAGACGCTGGCGCCGACAATTTTGCTGGCGCGCCTGCCCTCCTGCAGCGTGGAGCTGTCCACCGCCAGGTTGGGGGTGGTGGCGCCGGCACCGACCGCCGCGCGGTTCTGCGGCGCGCCGCCATTCGGGGCGTTGGCGTTGCGGTCATTCTGCGGGTTGGCGCCGCTCATGTTGGTCCCGAGGGCACGGTCGGCGGCGCGGCCCGCCGCGGTGCCCGGCGGGTTCCCGGGTGTTGCGTCCGGCGGGGTCTGGTTGCCGGTCACGCTGTCCGCCGCGCGCTGCGTCGCGGTGCTCGGCGGGTTGCCCGGCGTGCCGTCCCGCGGCGAGGAGGTGTTGTCGCCGCCCTGCGCCATCACCCCGCCCGAGGCGTCATTGTTCCGCCCCTGGGCGCTCTGCTGGTTGCCCTGGCCGGTGCCGGCATTGTTGCCGGGGATGGTGGCGGAGGTGGCGGAGCCGGACTCGGCCCCACCGCGCGCGGCCGGGCTGCCGGAGAGCGGGCCCTGCTGCGGCGTGGTCTGGGTGGTGGTGGTCTGCATGGAGCTGCCGCCGCCCGAGCTGCCGCCCTGCTGGGCGAGGGCGAGCGCGGGCAGGGCCATCAGCCCCGCCGTGGCGGTCATGGCAATCAATCGCGGGGCAAGCAGTCGCTGGCGCGTGGTCATGGGCTCTCTCCCGTGGGCTGGCCGGCCTTCGGCCGTTGCCTGGCGGCAGGGGCCGCCGGTCTGCCCCAGCAACGCCCGCGGTGATGGCGAGGTTTCCCCCGCGTAATGCCACCATGGCGCGTGATCCGGCCCGCTGCGGCCGGCGCGGCGGCATGGCAGGCTGCCGCCATGCCGAGCCCCCGCCATGGCTGACCCCGCCGCCGCCGCCGCTCCGGGCCCCGCGCCGGACGAGGCGCGGCTGCACGAGGC
>DASQVL010000337.1:0-15950 GCA_035640795.1 Crenalkalicoccus sp.
AGCGGATCGCCTTGCCCGAGCCAGCCTCGCCGGCAAGCGCCGTGGCGAGCAGCGTCGTCGGCGGCTGCCCTCCGCCTGGCAGCAGCGCCGCGAACCAATCCACCAGCGCGCGCCGCGCATGGTGCGCGAGCGCGGGCGGCAGCGGGCGGTCGCGCCAGGCGGCGGCATGCTCCGCGAGCGCGTGCAGCGGGTTGCCGGACATGGCCTATTGCAGATCCGCGTCGGGGCCGAGCACGGCGGCGCGGAAGCGCGCCTGCAGGATCGCGCCTTCCCGCGGCGGCAGCGCGAGCGGAAGGCTGCGCTCATCCACCTTCACCTGGGCGAAGAGGGGCCCCCGCATGGCGTGGATCGCGGCGCGCAGCGGCGGGACCTCCGCCCCCTCCCGGACCATGCGGGTATCGGCGATGCCGGCGCCGCGCGCCATGGCGGCCAGGTCCACGCCGTGCCGCGTATGCGTCTCCTGCATCCCGGTCTCGCCGTAATGCTCATTGTCCAGCACGACGACGGAGAGGTTGCGCGGGCGCTGCACGGAGATGGTTGCCAGGCTGCCCACCCCCATCAGCATCTCGCCATCCCCGGTGACGACCAGGACCGGCCGCGTGGGCTGGGCGAGCGCGAGGCCGAGCCCCATCATCGCCGCGCCGCCCATGCCGCCCCAGAGCGGCAGGTTGGTGGGCGCGTCGCCGGCCGCGGTGATGTCCCAGGCCGGCGCGCCGAGGCCACCGATGACCAGCAGCGTCCCGCGATCGGCGAGCAGCGCCTTCACCACCGCCCGCCGGTCCAGCTTCCCCGTCTCCGTCCGCATCGCGCTACTTCCCGAAGGTCTTGGCGCCGATCACGCGCTGGCCGATCAGCGTCGCGGTCGGGCGATAGGTGTTGAAAGCGAGGCGGAGCGTGGCGTCCACCGTGGGCGCCACCTCCTCCGGCCGGTCGGCGCGCTGCACCAGCGTGCCCATCGCCTCCAGCACCGCGGGCGTGGCATGGCCCATCGGCACCTGGAATGGGTTGAACTCGCCGAACTCGCCGCGCATGGTCACGATCATCGGGCAGGGGGCGCGGTGCGCGACCGCCACCGAGAGCATGTTGATGCAATTGCCCACGCCCGAGCTCTGCATCAGCAGCACGCCGCGTTCGCCGCCGAGCCAGGCACCGAAGAGCATGGCGATGCCCTCCTCCTCCGTGGTCAGTGAGACGACACGGAGCTCATTGTCGGCAAGGCAGCGGGTGATCAGCCGGGCATGGCCGGCGTCCGGCACAAGGGCGACCTGGCGGACCTGGTGCGCCTTCAGCAGATCATAGATGGCATCAGGCCAGTCGGCCTCGTCGCAGGGCATGCGGTTCCCCCGGGTTGCGCGGCAGCTTCCCGCGCAGGCCGGACGCTGGCAAGCCGCCGGGTGCCGCGCCACATGCGCCGCGTGATCCCGATCGCGCCCGGCCTGGCCCTGGATCCCGCGGAACTGCGGGAGGATTTCCTGCGCGCCTCCGGCCCCGGCGGGCAGAATGTGAACAAGCTGGAGACCGCGGTGCAGCTGCGCTTCGACGCCCGCGCCTCGCCCAGCCTGCCGGCGGCGGTACGGGAGCGGCTGCTGCGCTTGGCCGGAAGGCGGGCGACGGCGGCGGGCGTCATCATCATCACCGCGCAGCGCTTCCGGACGCGGGAGCGCAACCGGGCGGATGCGCTGGAGCGGCTGGTGGCGCTGATCCGTGAGGCCGCCGCGCCGCCCCCGCCGCTTCGGCGGCCAACCCGGCCGAGCGCCGGGGCGAAGGCGCGAAGGCTGGCGGCGAAGGCGCGGCGGGGCGCGGTGAAGCAGGGGCGGGGGCGGGTGGTAGAGGAGTGAGGCTGCCCTTGGGGGAGGAAGAGACCTTCCCATGCCGCTCGCTGCCAGCCGGGCCCGCCTCCGCTTCAGACCGGCGTGAACATCGTCGCCGGCGGCCCCTCACCCTGGGTCGCCTTGAAGACGACCTTCACCCGCTGGCCGATGCGCAGCGCATCCAGGTCGCAGTCCACGATGTTCGTGAACACCCGCGGCCCCTCATCGAGCTCCACATAGGCCACCGCGTAGGGCTCCTTCGTCCGCATCACCGTGAAGGTGTAGATCATCCCGGTGCCCTTGGCCTCCACCAGCTCGACATTGTCCGAGAGGGTGAAGGGCGAGACGCCGCGCGGGTAGAAGAAGTGCCGCCCCGTATCCTTGCAGAGGCCGATCAGCAGGCGCCCTTGCTTCGCCGCGTCGAAATAGGGCTGGTTGACCGGATCGGTCTGGATGGGCGGGATCGCGCGCTCGGCAGCCTTCGTCGGCATTGGGGTCTCCTTTTTGGGGTCGGCCGATTCACGCCTGCGCACCTCCGGCGCTCCGGCGATCGGATGACCTTGTCCGGGTCGGCCGATTCACGCCTGCGCGCCTCCGGCGCTCCGGCGATCGGACGACGTCACTCCCGCTCCAGGATGAGGGTGGCGCTGCCGTGCCGCGTGCCGAGCAGCCCGCCCGTGCCATGCGCAAGGACGAGGTCCGCGTTCCCCACCTGCACCGCCGGATGCGCCTCGCCCCGCGCCTGGCGCACCGCCTCGATCACCTTGGTGATGCCGCCGCGATTGGCCGGGTGGTTGTTGCAGAGCCCGCCGCCATCCGTGTTGAAGGGCAGCCGGCCGACGCCGGAGATCAGGTTGCCGTCCGCCACGAACCGTCCGCCCTGGCCCTTCTCGCAGAAGCCGAGATCCTCGAGCGTGATCAGGACGGTGATGGTGAAGCTGTCGTAGATGCTGGCGTATTTGATGTCCGCCGGCGTCACCCCGGCCTCCGCGAAGGCGGCCGGGCCGGACCAGCGCGCGGCGCCATAGGTCACGTCCACATAGCCGGCATTCTGGTTCTTCGTCGCCTCGCCCGCGCCCTTCACCTTCACCAGCGGCCGCTTCAGGCTGCGCGCGATCTCCGGCTTCGCCACGATCAGCGCGCCGCCGCCATCGGTGATGACGCAGCAATCCAGCCGGTGCAGCGGATCCGAGATCATCGGGGAGGCGACCACCTCCTCCACCGTCACCACCTTGGGCAGCCTGGCGTTCGGATTGTGTTGCGCGTGGTGGCTCGCCGCCACCTTGATCCAGGCGAGCTGTTCGGAGGTGGTGCCGAACTCATGCATGTGCCGCATCGCGCAGAGCCCATAGGCGTTGGCGACGGTGCGGCCATAGGGCAGCTCGAAGGGGTCGTCGGGGACATTCTGGCCCCAGCTTCGCGGCGCCGTCCCCGTCGCCATCGCTTCCGAGGCCGGGCGGCCTGCGAGCGTAATCAGCGCCACGTTGCACTTCCCGGCGGCGATCGCCTGCGCCGCATGGGCGACGTGCAGCACGTAGGAGGAGCCGCCGATATCGGTCCCGTCCAGGTGGCGGAGCTTCGTCAGCCCCATGTAATCGGCCATGTTCAGCGGGCCGAGGCCGGGCGCGTCGCCGGCGCAGAAATACCCGTCCACCTCGTCCTTGGAGAGGCCGGCATCCTGCAACGCGCCCCAGGCGCATTCGGCATGCAGCTGGGCCACGGACTTGTCGGGCGCCTTGCGAGTCGGGTGCTCGAAGGCGCCGACGATGTAGGCCTTGCCGTTGATGCTCATCCGCGCCCTCCCGCTCGGGCCGCAGACTTCCGCGCGGAGGCGCGGCGGTCAAGCGGTCAGGAGCCGTAGACCATCCGGGGCAGCCAGAGGGTCAGCGGCGAGTAGTAGGTGATGATCATCAGCACGATCAGCAGCAGCAGAAGGAAGGGCAGTATGCCGCGGATCACCTCCAGCACCGGCGCATCCGAAATGGTGGACAGCACGTAGAGGTTCAGCCCCACCGGCGGATGGACCAGCGCGATCTCCATGTTGTGGGTGAAGATGATGGAGAAGTGCACCGGATCCACGCCCAGCGGTTGCAGCGCCGGCGCCAGGATGGGCAGCACCAGCAGCAGCGTCGCCACCACCTCGAGGAAGCAGCCCAGGATGAGCAGCAGCACGTTGATCGCCAGCAGGAACTGCCAGGTCGCCAGGTGGTGCTCCAGCGTCCAGGTGACCAGCTGCGCCGGCACGCCGGACTGCGTCATCCAGTGGCCGAAGGCGAGGGCGGTCGCCACGATCAGCATGATGGTGCCCGCGCTCTTCAGCGCGTCGGCGATGACGCCGAGCGTGTCGCGCAGCCGGAAGCCGCGATAGACGATCAGGCTGACCAGCAGCGAGGCGGCGGCGGCCACCGCCGCGGCCTCCGTCACCGTCACCAGCCCCCCGTATATGCCGACCAGCACGATGACCGGCACCACCAGGGCGGGGATGGCGCGCAGCGTCACGCGCAGGCGCTCGCCGAGCGGCAGGGCCGGCTCGGTGGGGAAGTTGCGCCGCCTTGCGTCGTACCAGACCCAGGCGAAGAAGGCGGCGGCCTGCAGCAGGCCGGGCAGGATGCCCGCCAGGAACAGGCGGGGAACCGACTGCTCTGCCACGATGCCATAGAGGATCAGCGCGAGGGAGGGCGGGATGACGATGCCGATGGTCCCGGAGGCGCCGATCACGCCGAGCGCGAAGGAGCGCGGATAGCCGCGCTCCAGCATCGCCGGCAGCAGGATGGTGCCCATGGCGAGGGCGGTGGCGACGGAGGAGCCGCAGATCGCCGCGAACAGCGTGCAGGCGACCACGGTGACTAGGCCCAGCGAGCCGCGGATGCCGCCGAGCCAGGCCGCGGAGACATCCACCAGCGCCCGCGCCACGCCGCCCTGCCGCATGAAGGCCGCCGCCATGACGAAGAGCGGCAGCGACATCAGCGTGGAGGAGTTCAGGTGGTCGATCACCACCTGTGCGACGCCCACCAGCGGCTCGCCGGAGACGATGTAGAGCACCGCGGCGCAGACGCCGAGGACGAGGAAGATCGGCATGCCCGCGGCGAGCAGGCCGAAGAACATCAGCAGGAAGAGGAGGACGGACACCTCGCGTCAGTCCGCGACCGGGGCGATGCCGCCCGGCATCTCATGCGCCGGCAGGTGGCCCACCGTCATCGTCGCCGGATCGAAGGCGAAGAGGTAGCGATAGAGGCGGATGGCGTAGCGCACCACCATCAGCGCGCCGCCCGCCGGCAGCGCGAGGTAATAGATCCACATCGGGAATTCGAGGCCGGTCGAGCTCCGCTCCTCGAGCAGCAGGGCGCTGTCCACGATCTCCCACCCGTACCAGACGAGGCCGGCGGAGAAGACGAGGGCGACGACGCAGTTCGCCGCCTCCACCCAGCGCTGCGCGCCGGGCCGCAGCGCGCGCAGCACCAGGTCGGGCCGCACATGGCCGTCCGTGCGCACGAGCTGGGAGGAGGCGATCATGACCCCCCAGACGATCAGGTAGACGATGACCTCCTCGGCCCAGGAGATGGCGTGCTGCGGCGCCACGTAGCGCCCGATCACCTGCACCATGCCGACCAGCATGGCGAGACCGCCGAGCGCGCCGATGAGGCCGCGCTCGATCCGGTCCCAGATGCCGTCGCGCCGCCCCCCGCGCATCTCAGGCGGCGGAGCCGACGGCCTCGGTCACCAGCCGGACCAGTTCGGGCGAGAGCTTGGCGTCGCGGATCAGCTCGTCCTGCTTCGCGATCATGCCGCGCCGGTCGGCGGCCAGCTGCTGCGGAGAGGGGTCGACGAACATCACCCCCTTGCTCTCCATCGTCCCGCGCGCCGCCTGCTGGGAGGCCATGGCGGCGGCGCGGTAGGCGTCGATGTTCGCCGCCCAGAAGTCCTTCATGGTCTTGCGCTGCGCGTCGTTGAGCTTCGCCCAGAAGGCGCCGCTCAGCATCGGCACGTACTGCCCGGCGAATTGGTGGTCGGCGTAGCTGTGCTTGACCCCTGCCTCCCAGAGCTGGGCGGTGGTGCAGCTTTCGTCCGTGGAGACGAAGCCGTCGAAGGTGCCCTGGGAGAGGGCGAGGGGGACGTTCGGCCAGGCGGTGGTGTTCGGGATGGCTTCCACGTAGCGGATCCGCCAGGCGATGCCGGCCCCGCCGGGGCTGCGGATCTTCATGCCCTTCAGGTCGGCCAGCCTGTGGATCGCCCGGCCCGTCGTGTACCAGTTCTGGTAGCCGAGATCGGTGAAGCGGCCGAGCACATGGGTGCGCAGCTTCGCCTCGATCTGCCTGGTCAGGTGCGCGCCGACGCCGCCATCCGAGGCGCGGTGCAGCAGCTCGATCGGCTGGCCGTAGAGGATGGGCAGCTGGCCGAAATCGAAGTCGGAGACCAGGCCGGTCAGCGTCCAGGCGCCGGGCACGGCCATGTCCACCTCGCCCTGCAGCAGCGCGCGGGCGACCTGCAGGTCTGGATAGAGCTGGCCGGACTGGAACAGCTCGGGCTTCACGGCGCCCTGCAGCGCCTCTTCCACCTTGTTCAGGTAGTCCGTGACCGCCTTGTTGCGCGGATGCGAAGGCGCGGTGTCCAGCGAGCAGCGCAGGCGGATCGGGTCCGCCGCGCGGGTCAGCGCGGGGGCGGCGAGCACACCCATGGTGGCAAGCAGCGCGCCGCGGCGCGTCAGGACCATTCCGGCCATTCCCGGTCTCCTCCCAAGCACGGCGTCGGGCGCGGCGTCTCGCGCGGCGGCCCGGACGTCTCCGTCGCATATCCCAGCACGCGAACGCTTGGGTGAAAACCCCGCCCGGCGGCAACCTCAGCGGCGGGCGGCGCGCGCCCTTCGCCAGAGCGTGATGGCCGCGAAGGCGCTGCCGATGACGAGCACCGAGACGCCGGTGGTGAGCGTGCCGAGGGCGTAGATCTCCGGCGTCGTTACCGTCGTGGTCAGCCCCTGCAATTCGAGCGGCAGGGTATTGCGGTCGCCCATGGCCTGGGAGGAGCGCGCGACCTCGTCCCAGGAGAGGGTGAAGCCGAAGAGGGCGACGCCGACCAGGCTCGGCCCGATCAGCGGCAACACCACGTGGCGGAACACCTGCCAGGGCGAGGCGCCGAGGTCGCGCGCCGCCTCCTCCACCTCGCCGGGGAAGCGGTTGAACACGGCGAACATGATCAACAGGCCGAAGGGCAGCGTCCAGGTCAGGTGCGCGCCGAGGCCGGAGGTGAAGAGGCCCATCGCCGTGGTGTAGCCCTCCGCGATCCAGGCGACATGGTGCGCCTCCCCCCACGCCTTCACCGCGTCGTCGAGCAGCCGGAACTCGAGCGCGATGCCGAGCGAGACGACGATGGAGGGCACGATCAGGCTGGCGATCGTCAGCTGGAAGAGCAGGCCCTGGCCCGGGAAGCGCCGGCGGAAGGCGTAGCCGGCCGCAAGTGCGATGACGGTGGTCAGCGCCATGACGACGAGGCCGAGGCGGATCGAGCGCCGGAAGGCCGCCCAGATGTCCACCACGCCCACCCCCTCCCACAGCTTCGCGTACCAGTGGGTGGAAACGCCCTGCATCGGGAAGGTCAGCCCGCCCTCCTTCCCCTGGAAGGAGAGGACGAGGATGGTCAGCGTCGGCCCGTAGAGGAAGGCGACGAAGGCCGCGAAGACCGCGGCCAGCGCCCAGAAGCCGGCCCCGCGCGCGCCCTCCCTCACAGCTCCCGCCTGATGTCGATCAGCCGCGTCATGACGGCGATGATGAGGAGCACGAGGGCGAGCAGCACCATGGCCTGCGCCGCCGCGGCCGGGAATTGCAGGTAGGACATCTGCACCTGGATCACCTTGCCGACCGAGGCGATCTGCTGCCCGCCCATCACGCCGATGGTCACGAAATCGCCCATCACCAGCACGATGACGAAGATGGAGCCGATGACGAGGCCGGGCTTCGCCAGCGGCAGCACCACGTGCCACAGCGTCTGCCGGCCGCTGGCGCCGGCATCGCGCGCCGCCTCGATCAGCCTCCGGTCTATGCGCATCAGGCTGTTGAAGACCGGCACCACCACGAACAGCGTGTAGAGGTGGACGAAGGCGAGGACGACGGAGAACTCCGAGAACAGCAGCCAGTCCTGCGGCCGGTCCGTGAGGCCGATTCCCATCAGCGCCTGGTTCACCACCCCCTCCCGCCCCAGCAGCGGGATCCAGGAGATCATGCGGATGACGTTGGAGGTGAGGAAGGGCGCCGTGCAGACCAGGAACAGCGCCAGCCGCGTGGTGTTGGAACCGATGTGGAAGGCGAGGAAGTAGGCGACCGCGAAGCCCAGCACCAGCGTCACCGCCCAGACCGTCACGCAGAGCCGGAGGGTCGAGAGATAGGTGCGGAAGGTGGTGCAAGGATCGGCGAGATTCCCGCACCCCTCGAACATCTCCCGGTAATTGCGCGCGGTAACGGCCGGCACCAGGGAATATTCGGTGTAGTCCCAAAGGCTGACGACGCCCGTCGCCAGCAGCGGGAAGACGAAGAACAGCAGCAGGACGAGGGCGAGCGGCGCCGCCTGCCAGAGTGCCGCGCGCGGGACGCGCCGCCGCCGCGGCCGCGCAGGCGCAGCGGCGAGGGGCGGCGCGGCGGTGAGCGCGGCGTCAGGCGGCAATGAACTCGTTCCACTTGCGGACCATGTAGTCATTCTCGTCCATCACCGCGTTCCAGCAGGCGACGGCACCCATGCGCTGCTCGAAGCTGCCGCCGTCGCGCACCGTGCCGGCCTTCTCCATCACCGTGCCGTCGGGGGCGGTGATGTCGCGCTCGGCGGGCTTGCCCTCCATCCAGTAGGCCCATTCATAGGGCTGCATCTGCGCCTTGGCGGTGGAGAGCACGGCCGAGTAGTAGCCCTGCCGGTTCAGGAAGGCGCCCGCCCAGCCGGAGAGGAACCAGTTGATGAAGTCGTAGGCGGCATCCAGCTTGCGCCCCGTCAGCGTCTTCGGCAGGCCGAAGCCCGCGGCCCAGGCGCGGTAGCCTTCCTTCAGCGGCTGGTAGACGCAGGGGATGCCCATGCTGCGCACCTTGGTGACGGCGGGCGACCACATGGACTGGATGACCACCTCGCCCGAGGCCATCAGGTTCACGCTCTCGTTGAACTCCTTCCAGAAGGCGCGGAACTGGCCGGCGCGCTTCGCCTCGGTCAGCACCTTCATGGTGAGGTCAATCTCGGGCCGCGTCATGTTGCCCTTGTCGGCGTATCTGTGCTGGCCCGTCGCCTCCACCACCATCGCCGCATCCATGATGCCGATGGAGGGGATGTTCAGGATCGCCGTCCGGCCCTTGAACTCCGGGTTCAGCAGCTCGGCCCAGCTCTCGATCGGCCGGCCGACCTTGTCCGGCCGGATGCCGAGCGTGTCCGCGTTGTAGGTGGTCGGGATCAGGGTCAGCCACTGGGTCGGCTGGGCGGCGAAGCTCTTCGCCTCGCGCGAGGGCAGGAAGCTCACCTTGATCGGCGCGGTGCCCTGGTCGCCGATCTTCTTCCCCGCCAGCTCACCCTTGGTGAAGACCGGCACGATCTCCTCGAACAGCTTGATCCGCCGCGCATCCATCCCGACCAGGTTGCCCGAGGGGATGATCTTCTTGAGCATCCAGTACTCGGAATCCAGCACGTCGAAGCTGTTCGGCTGGGTCACCGCCCGCCGCACCACGTCATCCGAGGTGACCGGGACGTAGTCCAGCGTGATGCCGAGATCCTCCTTCACCTTCTCCTTGATGCCCTGGTGCTGGTTCACCGCGGTGCCGAGGTAGCGGAGCGTCACCGCCTGCTGTGCCTGCACCGCAGGCGCTGCCAGCGCCGCCGCCGCCCCCGCCAGCACCTGCCGCCGCGTCGGCGCGAAGCCTTGCCTCATGTGAGCTCTCCCTCTCCGGCGTCCGGCCCTTTGACGAGCGGACGGATATCGGACTCGTCCCAGGCGAGCGTCACCGCCTCGCCCGGTTGCAGCGCGCGCCCTTCCAGCACCGGCGCGTCCAGCACCGCCGACAACTCGGCGCCGCGCGCATCGGCCAGCGTCGCAAGGTAGCCCGTGCCGGTGTATTCCAGCCCGCGCAGCGTGGCCGGCAGGCCGGGCGCATCGGGCGGCGCCAGCCGCGTGCGGTCGCTGCGCACCGCGATCAGCCCGCCGCCCGGCGATGCGATCACGTTGTGCCCGCCCATGAAGCGGGCGGCGAAGGCGGTGCGCGGGCGGTCGAACAGCTCGAAGGGCGTGCCCTGCTGCTCGATCCGCCCGGCGCGCATCAGCACCACGAAATCGGCCAGCGCCAGCGCCTCGTCCTGGCTGTGCGTGACATGGACGAAGCTGATGCCGAGCTCGCGCTGGAAACGCTTCAGCTCCGCCCGCACCCGCCCGCGCAGGAAGGGGTCCAGCGCCGAAAGCGGCTCGTCCAGCAGCAGGACGGCGGGGTCCGTGACCAGGGCGCGCGCCAGCGCCACGCGCTGCTGCTGCCCACCCGAAAGCTGCGCGGGCAGCCGGTCCGCGAGGCCGTCAAGCTCGACCAGGCGCAGCATCTCCTGCGCCCGCGCATGGCGCTCGGACCGCGGGACGCCGCGCATGCGGAGCGAGAAGGCGACGTTGTCCAGGCAGGAGAGGTGCGGGAACAGCGCGTAGGACTGGAACATCATCGCCGTGCCGCGGCGGGCGGGCGGCAGCTCCGTGACATTCGCGTTGTCCAGCAGGATGTCGCCCTCGCTCGGCAGCTCGTGGCCCGCCAGCATGCGGAGCGTGGTGGTCTTGCCGCAGCCGGAGGGCCCGAGCAGGCAGCAATAGGTGCCGGCCGGGATGCGCAGGTCGAGCGCCTCCACCGCGACGGTGGCGCCGAAGCGCTTCGTCACGGCCACGTATTCGACGGCGCCGCGCGGCCGGGCGGTGGCCGTGCGGAAGGCGGCGAGGCTGTCCAGGCGTCCGCTCCCCGGGCAAACGGTGCCGCGTAGCAAGCAGGAAGCGTGCCAGGGTCCGGCCCCGCCCTGCAATCTCCGGCTGCAACCGCCCGCTACAGCAGGTCCACCCAGATCCTTGCCCACAGCTCGCGCAGCCGCTCGCCGAGGCCGCGCGCCCGCCACCCGGCCAGGGTGACGGGCTGCGCCAGCCGCGCATCGCGCTGCATGACCACCGCCACCTGCCCCGCCACCTCCGGCCCGAGGGCCAGCGCGTCCACCTCATCGTTCCAGGCGACGCTGCGGCGGTCCAGGTTGGAGGAGCCGATCGCGGTCCAGACCCCGTCCACCATGGCGAGCTTGGCGTGCAGCACCTCGCCCTCCACCTCGGCGATGCGGACCCCGGCCTTCAGCAGGTCGTCATAGGCGGCGTGCTGGGCGGCGAGGGCGGTCGGCACGCCGTTCACGCTCGGCAGCACCAGCTGCACATCCACCCCGCGCCGGGCGGCCGCCGCCAGCGCCTCCCGCTCGTCATGGGTCGGTACGAAGAAGCCGGTCGCGAGCCAGACGCGCTGCCGTGCGCTGCCGATCGCGGCCATCAGCGCGCGGTAGAAGCGCGGCTCCCCCTCCTCCGGCGCGCTGCCCAGGATGGCGAGGCGCGTCGGGCCGGCTTGCGGCAGGGGCGGAAAGCAGGAGCAGGCCAGCGCCGGCCCGCGTTGCTTCTGCCAATTGTGCAGGAACAGCCGCTGCAGCTCGGCGACCGCCGGCCCCTCGATTCGGATGGCGGTATCGCGCCAGCAGGCATCGCCCACATCGCCCACCGGGAAGCCGGTGGAGGGGCCGTGGCAGGGATTCTCGTACACCTTGTCCAGGTTCACCCCGCCGGTGAAGCCGATGCGTCCGTCCACCACCAGGATCTTGCGGTGGTCGCGGTCGTTCGGTGCCCATCCGGCGCGCGCCCGCAGCGGATCGACCGGGTTGAAGGCGAGCGTCCGCGCCCCCAGCGCCCGCAGCGCGGCGAGCTTCTCCGCCGGCACCGCGGCGGAGCCGAAGGCGTCGTAGAGCAGGGCGACGCCGACGCCCTGGCGCAGCTTCTCGGCCAGCAACTCGAACAGGGAGGGGCCGGGACGGCCCGGCACGCGCACATCCTGCAGGATGTAGAACTCCAGGTGCACGTGGTCACGCGCCGCGGCGATGGCATCGAACATGGCGGCGAAGCTGGCCGCGCCGCCATCCAGCACCGTCACGCGGTTGCCCGGGACGATCGGCGCATCGCCCAGCGCCGCCTGCGCCGCGAGGTGGCGCTCCAGCGGGTCGGCGGGCCCGGCCGGTGCGGTCGGGATGCGGGCACAGCCGGCGAGCGCGGCCAGTATCGCGCCCAGCGCCACGCCCCGCCACGCCATCCGTTCCGCCCGCATCGCCCTGCCCTCCCGGGCCGATGGAACGGCGCGGCGGCGGATCGGTTCGATGACCCCACGGGTCCGTGGTCCCCATCGCCGGCGGCCGGCGGAAGCCCCATATGCTATGCCAACGCCCTTGGGCTTCCGCCCGCCGCACCCCCGACGCAAGGTATTGCATGTCCGACGCCATCCGCCTCACGCGCCTGCCGAACGGCCTCACCGTCGTCACCGAGACGATGCCGCGTGTCGAGACCGTCTCCTTCGGCGCCTATGTCGGCGCCGGAACCCGCAACGAGACGGCGGCGGAGAACGGCGTCTCCCACTTCCTCGAGCACATGGCCTTCAAGGGCACGGAGCGGCGCGACGCCGCCGCCATCGCCCGCGAGGTCGAGAATGTCGGCGCCCACATCAACGCCTACACGGCGCGGGAGCAGACCGCCTACTACTGCAAGGCGCTGAAGGAGGACCTGCCGCTCGCGGTCGACATCATCGGCGACATCCTCACCCACTCCACCTTCGTGCCGGAGGAGCTGGAGCGCGAGCGTGGCGTCATCCTGCAGGAGATCGGCCAGGCGAACGACACGCCGGACGACATCATCTTCGACCATTTCCAGGCGACCGCCTTTCCGGAGCAGCCGATGGGCCGCCCGACCCTGGGCACGGAGGAGGTGATCAGGGGAATGCCGCGGGACGCGCTGACCGCCTATATGCGCGGCCATTACGGCCCCGCCCGCATGGTGATCGCCGCCGCCGGGGCGCTGGAGCACGAGGCGGTGCTCGACCTGGTGCGCGCGCATTTCGCCGACCTTCCCCTGGTCGCCCCCCCGGCGCCGGAGCCTGCCCGCTATGTGGGCGGGGAGTTCCGGGAGGAGCGCGAGCTGGACCAGGTGCACATCGTGCTGGGCTTCCCCGGGGTCGCCTATGACGACCCGCTGCACTACCCCTCCCAGCTCCTCTCCCTCCTGCTCGGCGGCGGCATGTCCTCCCGCCTGTTCCAGGAGATCCGGGAGAAGCGCGGCCTGGTCTATTCCATCTACTCCTTCGCCAACCCATTCCTTGATGGCGGCCTCTTCGCGATCTACGCCGGCACCGGAGAGGCGGAGGCGGAGGAGCTGGTCCCCGTGACGCTCGAGGAACTGCGCAAGGTGCAGCGTGACGTGACGGCGGAGGAGCTGGACCGCGCCAAGGCGCAGTTCCGCGCCGGCGTGCTGATGTCATTGGAGAGCACGGGCAGCCGGACGGAGCAGCTGGCGCGCCAGATCCTGGTCCATGGCCGGGTCATCCCGGTCGAGGAGATCAAGGCGAAGATCGCCGGCGTGACGGTGGAGCAGGTGCAGCAGGCCGCGGCGCGCTGCTTCCGCGGCCGGCCGACCCTGGCGGCGCTCGGCCCGGCCGGGAAGGTGCCGGGCCTGCCGGTGATCGCGGGGCGGCTGGCCGCATGAGCGGGGCGGAGCTGCTGCACGGCCTGGTCGCCGCGGCGCGGCAGGCCGGCGCCGATGCCGCCGATGCGCTGCTGGTGCGCTCCGCCTCGCTCGCCGTCCAGCGCCGGCTCGGGCGGCTGGAGCAGCTGGAGCGGTCGGAGGAGACCGGCCTCGGCCTTCGCGTACTGGTGGATGGCAGGACGGGACGACGGCAGGCGATCGTCTCCACGACGGATCCGGACCCGGCCCGCTTCGCCGAACTCGCCGAGCGCGCCGTCGCCATGGCGCGGGCGGTGCCGGCGGATCCCTATGCGGGGCTGGCCGATGCGCCGGACGGGCTGGTCGCCGCCGATCTCGACCTCGCTGACCCGGCCGAGCCGAACGCCGAGGCGCTGATCGCCCGCGCCGCGGCCGCCGAGGAGGCCGCGCTGGCCGTGCCGGGGGTGACCAATTCCGAAGGCGCCGAGGCCTCCTGGTCCCGCACGGAGTACACGCTGGTCGCCAGCAACGGCTTCGCCGGCAGCTATGCGCGCACCGGGCACAGCGTCTCCGCCACCGCCCTCGCCGGCCAGGGCACGGCGATGGAGCGCGATTACGACTATACCTCCGCCGTCCACCTGGCGGCGCTGGAGGACCCGGCGGCGATCGGCCGCCGCGCGGGGGAGCGGGCGGTGGCCCGGCTGAACCCGCGCCGCCCGAAGACGGCGCGGCTGCCGGTGGTCTACGACCCGCGCATCGCCGCTTCCCTGCTCGGCCACCTGGCGGGCGCGATCAACGGCGCGGCGGTGGCGCGGGGGACCAGCTTCCTGAAGGACCGGCTCGGCCAGCGCGTGATGCCCGCCGGCATGACGGTGGTGGACGACCCGACGCGCCGGCGCGGCCTGCGCTCCCGCCCCTTCGATGGGGAGGGGATGCGGGGCGAGCGCCGGGCCATCGTCGAGGACGGGGTGCTGACCACCTGGATTCTGGACTGGCGGAGCGCCCGGCAGCTGGGCCTTGCCAGCACCGGCCACGCCGCCCGCAACACCGGCACGCCGCCCGGCCCGGGGCCGAGCAATCTGTGGCTGGAGCCGGGCGCGGTGACGCCGGCCGCCCTGATGGCCGATATCCGCGAAGGGCTCTACGTGACCGAGCTGATCGGCATGGGGGTGAACGGGCTGACCGGCGACTACAGCCGGGGCGCGGCGGGGTTCATGATCCGCGACGGCGCCATCGCCGAGCCGGTGAGCGAGATCACCATCGCCGGGAACCTGCGGGAGATGCTGCTGAACCTCTCGGCGGCGGACGACCTGGTGTTCCGGCGCGGGACGGACGCGCCGACGCTGCGGGTCGAGGGGCTGACGCTGGCGGGGGGCTGAGGCGGCGGAGCGCGGGGTCCCGGCGGCTCCCCAAGGGCCACTCACGCCCCCCAGAGTGGAAAACCCCGGTCGCGTCTCCTAAATTGGGGCTTCACGGCAACACAGCATAAGCCGAACGCCGGAGACGAACGCAACCCATGCGCCGCATGCCCACCCTCCTCGCCGCGATCGCGGCCCTCGCCCTCGCCCTCGCCCCGGCGCTCGCCGAGGCGCGGGTCGGCGGCGGCAGCTCCTACGGCAGCCGGGGCAGCCGCAGCTTCACCCCGCCGCCCGCCACCAGCACCGCGCCGCGTCCCGCCGCGCCGCTGGAGCGCAGCTACTCCACCCCCGGCGGCACCTCCTCGACCGCCCCGCGCCCGGGCTACGCCCAGCCGGCGCCGATGGGCGGTGGCCTGTTCCGCTCGCCCTTCACCTCCGGCCTGCTCGGCGGGCTGCTCGGCGTCGGCCTGGGCGGCCTGCTCTTCGGCCACGGCCTGTTCGGCAGCGGCGGGGGCTTGGGCTTCTTCGGGCTGATCGGCCTGTTGCTGCAGATCGCGCTCATCGTCCTGCTGGTGCGCTTCGCCCTGAACTGGTTCCGCAACCGCGCCCCGCAGCCGGCCATGGCCGGCGGCCCCACCCGCATGGCGCGACAGGCAGCGCCCGGCTACGCCGGTTACGGCAGCGGCAGCGGAGACGCCAGCGGGGCGGCGCCCATCCGGCTGGAGAAGGCGGATTTCGACGCCTTCGAGCGCGCGCTGAAAGGGCTGAACGAGGCTTGGTCCCGCCAGGACCTGCCTGCGCTGCGCCGTCTGGCAACCCCGGAGATGGCGCAGTACTTCGCCGATGACATGGCCGAGCTTGCCCGCCGCGGCCTGCGCAACGAGGTGCGCGACGTGAACCTGGAGCAGGGCGACCTGGCCGAGGCCTGGCGCGAGGGCAACCGGGACTACGCCTCGGTCGCCATGCGCTACTCCCTGGCGGACGTGACCCGCCGCCAGACCGATGGTGCGGTGGTGGAAGGCGACCCGAACCGCCGCACCGAGGCGACCGAGGTCTGGACCTTCACGCGCG
>DASQVL010000338.1:0-16629 GCA_035640795.1 Crenalkalicoccus sp.
CGCGTTGGGACGCGGGAGATTTTTGGCACGGGCCGGCCGCTCGGCCAAGCCCGCGAGTCCGCGATCCACGCCCGGCCTCCCGCGGCTGGGCGCACCGAAGGGCGATCCCCGGGGGGCGATCCCGGGACGAGCGATGGCCGCCTAGAGCAGATCGCCGTGGGGCGGCATCGCCCGGAGGCGTGAATCTGCTCTGCAAACAACGAGATAGAGCATTTTCCGTGAACGCATGTGAACGGAAAACGCTCTAAACGCGCAGGTCGAGCAGCGAGCCGCGCGGCAGCGGCCGGCCGGGCTGGGGCGGCACGGCCTCCAGCGGGCGCTGCGGCGGCGCAGCCTCCGCCCGGCTCGGGATCACCTCCCACACCCGGGTCGCGCCGGTAACCGGGCGATGCCCGCCGAGGCCTGTGGCCGGCTCCGCCAGGCCGATCAGGGTGTTGGTGCTCAGCATGCGCAGCACCATGCCGCGGAGGGCTGAATCACCGGTGAACCGGGCGTCGCGGCGACGAGTGCGGGCGATGCGCATGTCGTGCAGGGTGCGCCAGGGCGGCGTTAACCATCCAGCAACCCTTGGTTGCTTTCTGGGCGGTCCTGGAACGGCCAGTCCGGCCCGGCCCGCACCGCCTCCAGCACCCGGCGGAGATTGCCGCCGACCCGGCCCAACGCCTCGGCCCAGGGCAGCACCGCGAAGGCGTCGAACTCCGGCACCAGCCGCCCGCTGCGGTCGCGGAACAGGCTGGCGCAGCGGAGCGCCGCCGGATCCGGCATGGCGGCGACCGGCCAGACGAAGAGCTCGAGCTCCTTGCCCGGCCGGTAGCGATGCCGGCCGAGCCGCACCAGCGCGCCGGCGGGCGCCGTCAGCCCCGTCTCCTCGTGCAACTCCCGTCGCGCCGCCGCCTCCGGCGCCTCGCCGGCCTCTGCCAGGCCCTTCGGCACGTCCCAGAGCCGGAGGCCGGTGAAGCGGCCGAGCAGCAGATGGGCGCCGTCCGTCACGACGACACCGCAGCTGAGGCGCGGCGCGCTCAGGCCCGAAGGGCGGCCACGCCCGGCAGCTCCCGCCCCTCCAGCCATTCCAGGAAGGCGCCGCCGGCGGCCGAGACATAGGTGAGCCGCTCCGCGACCCCGGCCTGCTTCAGCGCGGCGACCGTATCCCCGCCGCCGGCGATGGAGACGAGGCCGGCGGATTGCGTCAACGCCGCCACGGACTGGGCGAGGGAGATGGTCGCGTCGTCGAAGGGCGGCGTCTCGAAGGCGCCGAGCGGGCCGTTCCAGACCAGCGTCGCCGCCTGGCGCAGCCGCGCCTCGATCGCCGCCACCGTGTCCGGCCCGACATCGAGCGCCATCATGTCCTCGGGCACCGCGTCCACGGCGACGGTGCGCGTCGGCACCTGCTCGGCCAGCGTCGCGGCGACGACGAGGTCGCGCGGCAGCAGCACCTCGCAGCCGCCGGCCTTGGCCTCCTCCAGGATGCGGAGCGCCGTCGCGTGCATCTCCGCCTCCTGCAGCGACCGGCCCATCGGGTTGCCCCGGGCGGCGAGGAAGGTGTTCGCCATGGCACCCCCGATCACCAGCACCTCGACGCGCTTCGACAGGTTGCCCAGCAGGTCGAGCTTGGTGGAGACCTTGGCGCCGCCGACCACCGCCACGACCGGCCGCTTCGGGTTGCCGAGGGCGGCGTCCAGCGCCTCCAGCTCCGCCTGCATCAGCCGCCCGGCATAGGCCGGCAGGCGCCGCGCCACGCCCTCCGTGCTCGCATGCCCGCGATGGGCGGCGGAGAAGGCATCGTTCACGTAGAGATCGCCGAGGCGGGCCAGCGCCTCGGCCATGGCCGGGTCGTTCCTCTCCTCGCCCTCGTGGAAGCGCGTATTCTCGAGCAGCAGCACCTCGCCGTCCGAGAGGCGCGCGGCGGCCGCCTCGGCCTCCGGCCCGATGCAGTCCTCGCACCAGGCGACCGGCCGGCCGAGCGCGGCGGAGAGCGCCTCCACCATCGGCTTGAGCGACATCTCCGGCACGCGGCGGCCCTTCGGCCGGTCGAAATGACTCAGCACGATCACCCGCGCGCCCTTCTCGGCGAGCTCCCGGATGGTTGGCGTCAGCCGCTCGATCCGCGAGCGGTCGGTGATGCGGCCGTCCCTGACGGGGACGTTCAGGTCGGCGCGCAGCAGCACGCGACGGCCCCGCGGGTCGAGGCCGTCCAGGGTCCGGAAGCCCGTCATGGCGTCATAGCCGGCCGAGCAGGGCGGCGGTGTCCGACATCCGGTTGGAGAAGCCCCACTCGTTGTCGTACCAGCCCATCACACGGATCATGCCGCCGCCATCCACGCTCTGCGTCTGCGTCGCATCGAAGGTGCAGCTCGCCGGGTTGTGGTTGAAGTCCACCGAGACCAGCGGGTGGGTGTTGTAGGCGAGGATGCCGCTGAGCGCGCCCTCCGACGCCTCCTTCATCGCCTGGTTCACCTGCTCCTTCGTCACCCCCGGCGTCTTCAGGTTCACGTCCAGCGAGACGAGCGAGACATTGGGGGTGGGGATGCGGATGGCCGTGCCGTCCAGCTTGCCCTTGAGCTCCGGCAGCACGAGGCCGACCGCCTTCGCGGCACCCGTCGTCGTCGGGATGGCGGAGACGGCGGCGGCGCGGGCGCGGTGCAGGTCCTTGTGCAGCGTGTCCACGGTGTTCTGGTCGCCGGTATAGGCGTGGATGGTCACCATGTAGCCGCGCTCGATGCCGAACCTGTCGTGCAGCACCTTGGCCATGGGCGCGAGGCAATTGGTGGTGCAGGAGGCATTGGAGACGATGCGGTGGCTGGGCTTCAGCGTCCCGTGGTTCACGCCGTAGACGATGGTCGCCTGCGCCGAGGCGTCGGCATGCTCCTCCGCCCAGGTGACGGGGGCGGAGACCAGCACCTTGCGCGCCCCCGCCTGCAGCAGCAGCGCCGCCTTGGCGGAGTTGGTGAAGATGCCGGTGCACTCCGCGGCGACATCCACGCCGGCCCAGGGCAGCTTCGTCGGGTCGCGCTCCGCGGTCACCTTGATGGGGCCCCAGCGGCGGCGACCGGCGACGATCGTCATGGTGTCGCCCTCGACCGTCACCTCGCCCGGGAAGCGGCCATGGACGCTGTCGAACATGAAGAGGTGCGCGTTCGCCTCCGGGCTGCCCAGGTCGTTGATCGCGACGAACTCGACATCGTCGCGGCCGCTCTCGACCGCTGCGCGCAGCACCAGGCGCCCGATGCGCCCGAACCCGTTGATGGCGACCTTCACGGCCATGGTGTGCTTCCTTCTCCCGGTGGTCCAGGCGGCGGCCCGCGATCGGCCTGCCCGCGATCGGCCTGAGTGTGCCTGCCGCAGTGTGCCTGCCGCAGGCGGGCACGCCAGGGTATGAATCGCGGGCTCATGAAAGTCGCCTGCGGATGGCGGCGGCCACCGCTTCCTGCGTCAGGCCGAAATGGCGGAACAGATCCTCGGCCGGCGCGCTGGCGCCGAAGCCCGCCATGCCGAGGAAGAGGCCATCGGGCCCCAGCCAACGCGCCCAGCCGAAGCCGGTCGCGGCCTCGATGCCGACGCGCAAGCACTCGCCCAGCACCTCCCGATGATAGGAGGGGTCCTGGGCGGCGAAGAGTTCCCAGCAGGGCAGCGAGACGACGGCCGTGGGAATGCCCTCCGCGGCCAGCAGCGCCCGCGCGCCGAGGGCGACGTGCACCTCGCTGCCGGTGGCGATCAGCGTGGCGCGGCGCGTCCCCTCGGCCTCGGCCAGCACGTAGCCACCGCGGGCCGAGCGGTTCTCCCCGGCCTCGGTCCGCACCGCGGGCAGTGCCTGGCGGGAGAGGGCGAGCAGGGAGGGCCCGTCCGCGCGCTTGATGGCGAGTTCCCAGCACTCCGCCGTCTCGATCGCATCGGCCGGGCGGAAGACGCAGAGATTCGGCATGGCGCGGAGCGAGGCCAGGTGCTCGATGGGCTGGTGGGTCGGCCCGTCCTCCCCTAGGCCGATGCTGTCATGCGTCAGCACGTGGATCACCCGCTGGCGCATTAGCGCCGCCAGGCGGATGGCCGGGCGCATGTAGTCCGAGAACACCAGGAAGGTGCCGGAATAGGGGATGACGCCGCCATGCAGCGCCATGCCGTTCATCGCCGCCGCCATCGCGTGCTCGCGCACGCCCCAATGAACGAAGCGCCGGGCGAAATTGCCGGGCACGATGGCGGGGATGCCCTTCACATTGGTGTTGTTGGACCCGGTGAGGTCGGCCGAGCCGCCGACCAGCTCCGGCACCGCCGGCACCACCACCTCCAGCGCCCGCTGGCTGGCGACGCGCGTCGCAATTTTCGGCCGCTCCTCGGCGAGGCGCGCGCGGAGCGCGGCCAGGCCCTCATGCCAGGCCTCCGGCAGGCGGCCGGCGATGGCGCGCTCGAACTCCGTGCGCATCGGGTGCTTGGCCACGCGCTTGAGCCAGGAGCGGCGGGTCCCGGCGCCGCGCCGCCCCGCCGCCTCCCAGCGCTCCCGGAGGCCGTCCGGCACGACGAAGGGCGGGTGGTTCCAGCCGAGGGCCGACTTCGCCGCGGCCGCCTCCTCGGCACCGAGGGGCGCGCCATGGCTCGCCGCCGTGCCGGCCTTCCTCGGCGCGCCGTAGCCGATGATGGTGCGGCAGGCGATCAGCGTCGGCTTGCGGCTGCGCACCGCCCAGGCCAGCGCCGCCTCGACCGCCGTGGCATCGTGCCCGTCCACCCGTCGCACCGCCCAGCCATAGGCGGCGAAACGCTTCAGCGTGTCGTCGGAAAAGGCAAGGCTGGTCTCGCCGTCAATCGAGATGCCGTTGTCGTCATAGAGGATGGTGAGGCGATCCAGCCCGAGATGGCCGGCCAGCGAGGCGGCCTCGTGGCTCACCCCCTCCATCAGGTCGCCGTCGGAGCAGATCACCCAGGTGCGGTGGTCCACCAGGCTGCGGCCGAAGCGGGCGGTGAGCATGCGTTCCGCGAGCGCCATGCCGACCGCGGTGGCGATGCCCTGGCCGAGCGGGCCGGTGGTGGTCTCGATCGCCGGGTGCTCGCCGTATTCGGGGTGGCCGGCGGCCGGGGAGTGGAGCTGGCGGAAGCGGCGCAGCTCCTCCATCCCCATCCCGGCATGGCCGGTCAGCGCCAGCCAGGCGTAGAGCAGCATGGAGCCGTGGCCGGCCGAGAGGACGAAGCGGTCGCGGTCCGGCCAGCGCGGATCGGCGGCGTCGTATTTCAGGAAGCGGGTGAACAGCACCGTCGCCGCATCGGCCATGCCCATGGGCATGCCGGGATGGCCGGACTTCGCCTGCTCCACCGCATCTATGGCCAGCGCCCGCAGGGCGTCGGCCATGCGTGTCTCCTCGGTCGCGGGCCGGGCGAGCAGCGCCGCCTGGGCATGCTGCGCCGGGCTCTGGCGGAGGGCGGGCTGGGTGTCGGGCTCGGTGGTGGCCAAGGAGGAGTCCCGCTGCGACGCGCGTGTCTTAATCGGCAGGGGACGGCAGGGCAACGGCGGCACGGCGGGCGGGCGCGGAAGCGCCGCCCCCGGCGCCGCTCAGTCCCGCATCAGCTCCCGGGCCGCGATCCAGGCCTGGATGCGCCCGGCGATCTCCGCGTTGTTGTCGTCCATCATCATCATGTGGCTGCTGCCGCGGATGCCTTCTGCCGGCAGGTCCAGCGTATCGGCGGTGCCACCGGCGGCGCGGATCTGCTCCTGCCAGCGCGTCACGTTGGCGCGCACCTTCTCCCAGAAGGGGTGACCCTGCATGTGGTCGCCCCAGACGACCAGGTGCGGGATGGCCTGCAGCGCGGCGGCATCGGTCTCGGCCGGCGGCGCGCCGGAGGGTTCGATGGCGATCACCGCCTTCACCTTGTCCGGGGCGTGCAGCGCGGCGGTGAAGCCGAAATTGCCACCCGAGCTGTGCACCAGCAGGACGCAGGGGCAGACGCGGGCCACCAGCGCGTCGTAGCCCGCCTGGACCTGCCGGTCCGTCGTCACCCAGCGCGGCACGCCCTGCTTCATGAACTGGTCCCAGGCGGCGACCGGGAAGCGCGTATCGGGGAAGGCGTGGCGCTGCGCCGCGTCGGGGTTCCAGCCCTCGGCCGGGCCGATGCGGAACAGGCCCCAGCCCTCGCCCATCGGGCGGAACACCGGCTCGCCGGCGAAGATCTGCGGAAACCGCGCCCAGCCGCTGCGGCCACGCTCCACGGCATCCGTCACGAAGACGTCGTGGCCGGCGCGGAGGAAGAACATCTGCCAGCCCGGACGGCCATCCGGCGTGGTCTCCCAGGTGGCGCCCGTGAGGCCCCCGCCATGCGCCAGGATGAGCGGGAAGCGCGCCTTCGGCGCCGCCAGGCGGACATACTGCGCGTACATCTGCTCCACCTGGAACTGGCCGTTCGGGTTGAAGCGGAGGGGCGGCGCGCCGGGGGAGAAGACGATCTCCTGGTCCGGCAGGCCACTGATCTCCGCGATGCGGCCGCCGACATGGAAGCTGCCGATCTCGCGCACCTGGAGCGGCGGGTCCTCCGCCATGGCGGGCATGGCCAGCGCCGCCGCGCCGAGCACCGCGATGAGACTGCGTCGCATCCTCGTCCTTCCTCCCCTGCGCGGCGCAGCGTGCCAGACGCACGGCAGGGCGGGAAGCGCCCAGCCCGACGCCGGTCCAGCTTTCCCGAGGCAGCGACTTACACCGCCCTGCATAAATCCTGACTTGCAGCCTGCAAAGCAGGCTGAGCGGCCGAATGGCCGCCGCGGCCATTGCCGCGTAGCCAAGCGGCCGGAGGCCGCGCCGGCGACTGAGGGCGTTTGTGTGTCAACACAAACGCACATCAGTATTACGCCCTTCGCATGCCCATCTTTGGTGTGCACATTCGTGCCGATCGCGGGCCAGGCCGCGGATCGCGTATAGCGGCACGCCATGGACACACCCACCCTCGCCCGCGACCTGCCGCCCCCGCCACCCGGCCCCCCGGAAGGCGAGCAGCACTTCACCGCCTCGGAGACGGTGCGCGACATCGTCATCGGCATGGCCGATGGCCTGACCGTGCCCTTCGCGCTGGCTGCCGGTCTCTCTGGCGCGGTCGCCGCCAACCCGCTGATCGTCACGGCCGGCCTCGCCGAGATCGCGGCGGGTTGCGTCGCCATGGGCCTCGGCGGCTACCTCGCCGCGCGCACCGACGCGCAGCACTACGCGGCGGAGCGGGTGCGGGAGGAGGCGGAGACGGAGGAGTGGCCCGACCGCGAGCGCTGGGAGGTGGCGGCGATCCTGCACCGCCTCGGCCTGCACGGGGAGACGCTGCGCGCCGCGACGGCGGCGATCACCGCCGACCGCCGGCACTGGGTGGACTTCATGATGCGCTACGAGCTCGAGCTTTCCGAGCCCGAGCCGGGCCGCGCGGCGCGAAGTGCGGCGACGATCGGCGGCGCCTATGTGGTGGGCGGGCTGATCCCCCTCTCCCCCTACATGCTGGCCAGCGATACGGGGACCGCGCTCGGCGCGTCCTGTGCCGTCACCGGCCTGGCGCTCGCGGTGTTCGGCTGGCTGAAGGCGCGCGCGACCGGGCTGCCGGCGGCGACCGGCGCGCTGCAGACGCTCGGCATCGGCGGGCTGGCGGCGGCGGTCGCCTATGTGATCGCGCGGCTGGTGGGCGGCGGGTGAGCGCGCCTCACCAGACCGGCCACAGGCCGGGCGTCGCCAGTTCCAGGAGGTGGCCGTCCGGGTCGCGGAAGTAGAGGCTGATGCTGCCGCGCGGCCAGTGCGTGCGGCCTTCGATGGCGACGTGGGCGGCGGCCAGCCGCGCCTCCCAGGCCGGCAGGTCCTCGGCCGCGATGGCCAGCGCGCAATGGATCGGCCCGGCCCCGTCATGCGGCGGGATGGTGCCGCCGGGCAGCTGCGTGGTGTGCGTGGAGGCGCCGCGGAGGAAGATCAGCAGCGCGCTGCGGCCGCCGACCGGATAGGCGGTGAGCCGCGCATCGCTGAACATGGGAACGAGGCCGAGCGTGCCCTCATAGAAGCCGCGCGCGCGGACCATGTCGTCCGCGTAGAGCGCGGTCTCCAGCACGCCGACGAGCGGCGGGGCGGGTCCATCCAGCATGGCGGACAGGCTGCGGCGAGGCGGGGCGCCGGGCAAGGCGGCGGCAGGCTCATCTTCGGGCGATGCGCTGGCGTCCGCGCCGCGCCCTCCCGATATGCGCGGGATGAGGCGCCGCGCCCTCCTGCTCGGCCTGCTGCCGATTGCCGCCCAGGCGGCGGAGCCGACGCGTCCCGATGCCGCGGCGGAGCGGCAGCGGCAGCTGGAGCGGTGGTGGGAGCACCAGCGGCAGAGGGAGGCGGCCGACCGGTTCTGGAACGGCCCGGCCGAGGCGCGGCGCAACCTGACGCGCGACCAGGTGGAGCGGTGGGAGCGGCAGCGCGAGCGGCGGAATGGGCTTCCGCACTATCCGTTCTGATACCGAAGTAATTAAGTTCTGGCCTACGCGGCCGGCTGATGCCCCGCACCGGAAGGCTGCTCAGACGGAAGCGAGCGGATCGGCCGGCCCGCCATAGGGATAGTAGTCCCCGAGCCGGAGATGCTCATACCGCAGCCCCTCCAGTCGCACCGTGCCGAGGAAAGGCTGGTCCGGCTCGACGAGCAGGATCGTCGGCGCGAAGCCACTGTCGTCGAAGCCGCGGCGAAAATGCACGCGCGACTTGATCGCGATGACGTCGAAATCCTCCGCCCGCAGGCCGAGGCTCCACAGCTCCTGCGGCTCCATGATCTGGGCGAGGAAGGGGCTGACCACCAGCACATTGCCCTCGCCGAAGCCGATGCAAGCCCAGCTCTGCCCGCCGCCCATGGCACGCGGCGAGCTGCCGACGGAGATGCCGAGCACCGTACCTTGGATCCGCACCGGCACGCCGGCGGATTCGTCGGCCAGGCCGCCCACCTCCATGTCGAAGTGGTCGCCGGACTTGGCGCCGGCGGAGAGCAGCGCCTGCATTGCCTTCGCATCGGCGATGGTCGCGATCAGGGTACGCCTGAGGCCCTGGGCGATGATCTCGCGCAGCAGCCAGGTCGCGTAGCCCGAGCGGTCGCTGTGATCGGCCAGCACCACGGGGGCGCGCCCCTCCGCCACCGCCCGCTTCGCCAGCGAGACGCCTTCGGCGATGCGGTGGACCTTCGTGCCGCCCAGCAGGTCAGCGCGGCGCCGCCAGGCCCAGCCCGCCATGTCGCGTGCCACGCGCTCCGCCAGCTCTGGCTTGTCGTTGGTCAGCACCTGGAAGGTCATGCCGGCGTCCGGCACGTCGCTCCAGGGGAAGCCGAAGAAGACGTTGACGAAGACGTCGGGCTCCCGCGCCTCCCAGGTGAGGGCGCGCTGCACCAGGTCGGACCAGGGCGAGGCGCCGGTCCATTGCAGCACGGTGGGCGAGATGATCGGCAGCTTGCGCGTGACGGTCGCGGGCCGGAAGTCGCCGCGTATGGCACGCACCAGCATGCGCGCGGCACGCTGGCCCTGCAGGTGCATGTCGTAATGCGGGAAGTATTTCACGCAGAACGCCATGTCGGCGTGGCGCAGGAACGCCTCGTCCTCGTTGCCATGGGGGTCGAAGGTGCCGGTGATGATGGCCTTCGGCCCTACCGCTGCGCGCACGCGCTTCGCGATCTCGGCCTCAGGCCGCGGCACGCCGCGCACCGCCATGGCGCCGTGCAGCGCGAGGTAGACGCCGTCGAACGGACCCTGCGCCGTCAGTTCCTCGACCTGGCGGCCGAGAAAGGTCTCGAACGCCTCCTTCGTCACCCAGCCGCTGCCCGAGCCGGTCTTCGGCCAGAGCGGCGATTCGATGCCAGTCAGCTCCACGTCATGATATTCGCGTGCCACCTGCACGAAGCCGCCGATATAGCCCTTGGGGTCCGAGGCGAGCAGCGCCTCGCCCGCCGCGGGCGAGCCAGGATAGCGGAAATCGTCGATGGTGGTGTCGTAGGGCAGGAAGGTGACCGTCTCGTGCACGAACTGCAGGACCGCGATGCGCATAGGGTTTCCTCGTTGGCGTCGTATGGCCGCGCGTCAGACGCGCCGCAGCCCGGTGAAGAGCGGCCCGCCAGGCGCAAAGCCCGTCAGCTCGCGCCTGTGCGCGGTCAGCAGGCGGTACTCGCCGAGTGGGATGAAGGGCACATCCTGCAGTGCCTGCAGCTGCATCTCCTCGCAGGCCTTCCTCTGCGCGGCGAGATCCGGCGCGGCCAGCCAGTCCTGCCGCAGCTGCTCCAGCCGCGGGCTGTCCGGCCAGCCGAACCAGGCATTGGCGCCATTCGCGCGCAGGCCGAGATGACCGCCGGGATCCAGCGCGCTGGTCAGCCCGGTACAGAAGACACTCCAGCCGCCCTGCTCGAGCGACCCGCGATTGCTGCGGCGCTGGCTGACCGTACCCCAGTCGCCGGCCTGCACCTCCACATTCATCCCGACCTGGCGGAGCGTGTCCGTCGCGACCTCCGCCAGACCCTTCAGCGAGGAATAGTCGTCCGCCTGCAGCATCACCACGCGCTCGCCGCGATAGCCGGCCGCCTCCAGCTCGCGCCGCACCTTGGGCAGGTCGCGCGGGCCTGTCAGCACCTCAAGCCCGGCCCTGCTGGCCATCGGCGAGTTGGAGGTGAAGACGCCGACACCGACTTCCCAGGCCGCCGGATCGGTCCCGTAGGCGGCGGTCATGAAGTCGTCCTGCTTGATGGCGCCGAGCAGGGCACGGCGGATCGCCGGCTTGTCGAAGGGCGGCTGCAGCCAGTTGAAGCGGATGATGGTGGTCTGCAGGTCGTCGGCCAGCCGGGCGACCAGGTTGCGCCGCCGGCCGATCATCGGCGCCAGGTCGCTGCTCGTCACCTCGATCCAGTCCACCTCGCCGGCCATCAGTGCTGCTGCGGCAGTCGCCTGGTCCGGGATCACCTTCCACTCGACCCGGTCGAAATGCGCGATCTTGGCGCCCGCCGTGCGATCCTGTCCGGCGTCGGGCCGCGGCACATAGCCCTCGAATCGCGCATAGGCGACGTGCTCGCCCGCCATCCGCTCCGCCGCCAGGAAGCGATAGGGGCCGCTGCCCACCATCTCCGTCACCTGGCGCGTCGCCGGTGTCGCGGCGATGCGCTCCGGCATGATGGCGCAGATCGAGGGGCCGATCTTGCCGAGGGCCGCGGGCAGCGCGGGAAAGGGCTTGTTCAGGCGGAAGCGGATGGTGCGGTCGTCGGGCGCCGAGATCTCCTCCGAGCGCGCGATCACCTCCTGCCCGTACATGTCGCGCGCACCCCAGCGGCGGATGCTGGCCACCGCGTCCCGCGCGCGCACCGACTCTCCGTCGTGAAAGCGCAGGCCCTCGCGCAGGCGCATCATCCAGCTGAGGCCGTCATCCGAGACGACGTGACCCTCCACCATCTGCGGCTGCGGCCGGAAGGCGCCGTCGAGGCCATAGAGCGTATCGAACACCATCTGGGCGTGGTTGCCGGTGACCGCCGCGGTGGTGAAGATGGGGTCGAGCACCGCGAGGTCCGCCTGCGGCACGAAGCGCAGCAGGGAAGGCCCCGCTGCGGCGGCGATGCGGGGCGCGGCGAGCGCCCCCATGGCGGCCAGCACGCCGCGGCGCGTCGGCTTCGCTGCATCGAACATGTCTGTCGAGACTCCACACGGCAAATAGGACGGGCGGAAATTCCCTGCGCGGTGCGCCGTCCGTGCGGCGCGGCCGTTCTCACTGCAAGGATAGTGCTGGGGCGCCGCGGCGCCAGCAAGAGGGCGAGCGCGGGCTGCCAGCCGCGCACCTCATGGTCGTCCGGGTTATCCGACGAGACACGCGGCACGACAATGAGGTTCGGCACGTCTCACCGGAGCGCCGCGGGGGCAGCGGCTGCGGCTCGAAGACATCGGGCAGCACGCCGGAGAGCCGGCCGGCGGCCGAGGCGCCCCGCGGGCGCCACTACTCGGGCTGCACGCCCGCCGCGCGCAGGATCGCCGCGTAGCGCTCGACGCCCTCGCCCACCAGCGCCATCACCTGCTCGGAGGTCTCGAAGCCCGCCCGCGGCGTGACCCCGGCCATCTCGGTGAGCTTCGCGGCATTCTGTTGGATCGCGGCCCGGAAGGCGGCGCCCAGCGCGGCCACCACGGGCGCCGGCGTGCCGGCGGGGGCGAGGATGGGGAAGTACTCCTCGTGGATCAGCCCGGGCAGGCCGGCCTCGGGCGCGCTCGGCACGTCGGGCAGCGCCGGGCTGCGCTGCTCCGCGAACACCGCGAGCGCGCGCAACCCCCCGTCACGGATCTGCCCGATCGAGGAGGCCATGGTCGGCGTGCCGACCTGCGCTTCCCCGGCGACCAGCGCGGCGACGCTCGGGCCGCCGCCGCGGTAATGCACCAGCTCGACCTGCACCTGGGCCGTGGTGCGCAGCAGTTCCGCGCCGACATGCACACCGCTGCCGATGCCGGCCGTGGCCAGGTTGTAGTGATCCGGAGTGGCCTTCAGCAGCGCCACCAGCTCCTGCGCCGTCTGCGCCGGCAGCCGCGGATTGACGACAAGCACATAGGGCGAGAAGCCGGCCACCGCCACGCCAACGAAATCGCTCACCGACTGGTAGGGCATGCGCGCGACGATCGCCGGCACCGTCGGGTGGGAGCTGTTGATCAGCAGCGTGTAGCCATCGGGCGCCGCGCGCGCGACATACTCGGCGCCGATCACGCTGCCCGCGCCGGCGCGGTTCTCGACGACGACCGGCTGGCCGAGCGCCTGGCTCGCCGACTCCGCAACGATCCGCCCGACGATGTCGTTGGAGCCGCCGGGGGCGAAGGGGACGACCATCCGGATGGGCCGCGTGGGCCGCCAGGGCTGCGCGGTCTGCGCACGGACGACAGACGGCGCGAGGCCGGCGGCAAGGGCAAGGGTAAAGGCTTGGCGGCGGGTCGGCATCGCGGACGTCTCCCTGGATTCGGCTGCGCTCCGCCCCAGAGAGGCGGCGCGCACCATGCCTTTGACCGAATCATACCGCGATCGGCGGCGGGTGCCAGACCAGCCTTGATCATTCGCCCAGGCCGCGCTCTGATCCCGTACCGGTCCGCCACCCCCCGGTTCCAAGGTCTCCCGAATCGGTTCGCGACAGAGCAACACGGCCCTGGATTACGATACCGTGGCGCCCGCCATCCATTCGGCGAAGCGCGCGCGTTCCGCCGCGGTCATGTGCAGCCCGTGGCGGGTTCGGCGCTCCAGCACGTCCTCCCCGGTGCGGGCCCATTCCGTGCGTCGCAGGAACTCCGCTTCACGCTCGTAGAGCGCTGCGCCGAAATGGCGCCCGAGGTCGCCAAGGCCGCGCGCCCCGTCCAGCAGCGCCCCGGCACGGGTGCCGTAGCTCCGGGCATAGTGGCGCGCGAGGCCGGCCGGCAGCCAGGGATGCGCGCGGCGCAGCGCAGCCAGGTACGCATCGAAGTCGCCCTCCGGCAGGTCGCCGCCGGGCAGTGGCGCCCGCGCCGTCCAGCCCGGCCCAGGCCGCTGCGGCAGGTGCGGCGCCAGCTTGGCGAGCGCGTGCTCGGCCAGCTTGCGGTAGGTGGTGATCTTGCCACCGAAGATGGAAAGCAGCGGCGCCTGCCCCGGCCCCGCCTGCACGTCGAAGACGTAGTCGCGGGTGACAGCGGAGGCGGTCTTGCCGCTGTCGTCGTCGTAGAGCGGCCGCACGCCGGAGAAGCTGTGCACCACGTCTTCCGGCCGCAGCGCGGTGCGGAGATAGCGGTTCACCGCGGCCAGCAGGTAGCCGCGCTCCGCATCGTCGATCGCGACCGCGCCGGGGTCGCCTTCGTAGGGGATGTCGGTGGTGCCGATCAGCGCCAGGTCGCCCGCATAGGGGACGACGAAGATCACGCGGCGGTCGGTGTTCTGCAGCAGGTAGGCGTGCGGCCCCTGCCAGAAGCGGCGCACCACCAGGTGGCTGCCCTTCACCATGCGCACCCGCGCCGCCGCGTTGCTGCCGACCACCCCGCGCAGCACCCGCTCCACCCAGGGTCCGGCGGCGTTGACGAGGATGCGGGCGTGCACGCGCCGCTCCGTCCCGTCCGCGCCGGCCAGCGTCACCCGCCACAGCCCGTCCTCGCCGCGGCGGGCCTCGCGCGCGGCGGTGCGCACCAGCACCTCCGCCCCGCGCCCCGCGGCATCCAGCGCGTTCAGCACGACGAGGCGGGAATCCTCCACCCAGCAATCCGAATACTCGAAGGCGAGCGGATAGGCCGCGCGGATCGGCGCGCCTTCCGGCGCGGTGCGGAGGTCGAGCCGCCGCGTGCCCGGCAGCATCTCCCGCCCGCCCAGATGGTCGTAGAGGAAGAGGCCGAGGCGGATCAGCCAGGCCGGGCGCTGCTCCGGGCTGTGCGGCAGGACGAAGCGCAGCGGCCAGACGATGTGCGGCGCCGTGCGCAACAGCACCTCGCGCTCGATCAGCGCCTCCCGCACCAGGCGGAACTCGTAATGCTCGAGGTAGCGCAGCCCGCCATGGATCAGCTTGCCCGAGCGCGAGGAGGTGCCCTGCGCCAGGTCGCCCTTCTCGCAGAGCAGGACGGAGAGGCCCCGCCCGGCGGCGTCCCGGGCGATGCCCGCGCCGTTGGCGCCGCCGCCGATCACCAGAAGGTCGAAGGGCTCGCCCGCCGCGCGGGCCGGCGCGGCGCTCACCCGGCAGCGGCCACGCGGCGTGGCGGCCGCGCCTCCTGCACGCCGTAGCCGGCGAAGCGGCGCTGCGTCTCCGCGATCTCGGCATCGCTCAGGATCACCGGGCCGCCCACCTGCAGGCTGAGCCAGTACTGCCGCGCGATGGTCTCCAGCTCGACGGCGAGCCAGAGCGCGCGCTCCATGTTCGGCGCGCAGACCGTCATGCCGTGATTGGCCATCAGGCAGGCGTTCCGCCCCTCCAGCGCCGCCAGCACGTGGCCCGCAAGCTCCGCCGTGCCGAAGGTGGCGTAGGGCGCGCAGCGCACATCGGTGCCGCCGAAGGCCGCGATCATGTAGTGGCAGGCCGGGATGCCGCGCCGCGTCAGGGCGAGCGCCGTGCAGTAGGTGGCATGGGCGTGCAGCACCGCGTTTTCGGCGGGGCGGCCCTTCAGGATGCCGAGATGGAAGCGCCATTCGGTGGAGGGCTTCATCGGCCCCTCCCAGGCCTCCGGGTCGCCCTCCAGCGGCACCGAGGCGATCATCTCCGCGGTCATGCGCTCATAGGGCACGGCAGAGGGCGAGATCAGCATGCGCTCGCCGAAGCGCAGGCTGACATTGCCGGAGGTGCCCTGGTTGATGCCGAGGGCGTTCATGCTCCGGCACGCCTCGACGATCGCCTGCCGCGCCTCGTGCTCGGTCATGCTCATGGGTCGCTTCTCCTCAACAGGGGTTCAGCGGCGGCAGGCCGGCGAGGTGGCGGCGCACCTCCTCGGCGGCCGCCTCGGCCGCGATGGTGACGGTCTTCACCGAGGCGCCGGCGATGTGCGGCGTCAGCGTCACGTTCGGCAGGCGGAGCAGCGGCCAGTCCGGCGGCACCGGCTCCACCGCGAAGGTCTCCAGCATGGCGCCGCCGAGATGGCCGGAGGCGAGCGCCTCGTACAACGCCCCGTAGTCCACCACCGGGCCGCGGGCGGTGTTCACCAGCAGCGCGCCCGGACGCATGCGTGCAAGCGTCTCCCGGTCGATCATGCCCGTCGTCTCGGCCGTCACGCGCGGATGCAGGCTGACCACGTCGGACTGCGCCAGCAGGCGCTCGAGCGAGACCTGCTCCACCCCGTCCTCGCGGTCGGCGGCGGAGAGCTGGACATAGGGGTCGGTGACCAGGATCCGGCAGCCGAAGGCCTTCAGCAGCCGCACCACCCGCGTGCCGACCTGGCCGTAGCCGACGATGCCGACCGTCATCTCGGAAAGCTCGCGCCCCGTGCGGTCGGCGCGGTACAGGTCGCCGCGCCACTCGCCCGCCCGCAGCGCCTCGTGCCCCGCGCGGATCAGCCGCGTCTCGGCGAGGATCGCGCCGATGGTGAACTCGGCGACCGCGGAGGCATTGCGGCCCGGCGTGTTCACCACCCGCACGCCCGCGGCGCGCGCCGCCGGCATGTCGATGTTCACCGGCCCGCCGCGCGAGACGGCGATGAGCCGGAGCGAGGGCAAGCGCGCCAGCATGCCGGCCGAGACGGGGGCGAGATGGGTCACCAGCACCTCCGCCCGGCCGATGAAGGCGACGACCTCCTCCGGGTCGCCCTGGTACTCCTTCAGCCCCTCGAGGCCCGGGCTCGCATAGCCGTGCTCCATCGGTGCATCGGGCCAGGGCAGGCGGAAGCTTCGCAGCCGCACCGCCGCCTCGCCGCATGTCTGGCGGATCGCCGCCTCGAAGCGCTCGGGCAGCATGAAGTTGTCGCCGATGATGGCGATCTCACGCGGCGCGGCCATCCGCCTCCTCCCGGACCAGGTGCAGGTCGCGCCACCAGCCGCGGAGCGCCGCGTAGCCCGCGCGGTAGAGCGGGAACAGCGCGGCGTAGCGCGCGGCGAGCGCGGGATCGGGCGGCTCCGCCTCGCCCAGCAGCGGCGCGACCCAGGCGCGCGCGCAGGCGGCCATGTCGGGGAACAGGCCGAGCTGGACCGCGGCGATCATGGCCGCGCCCGCCGCGCCCGCCTCCGGCTGCGCGACCGGGCGCAC
>DASQVL010000339.1:0-2290 GCA_035640795.1 Crenalkalicoccus sp.
CGGCGGCAACAGCGGCACCGGGCGGGGGGCCGGCGCGCCCTGCCCCGGGCCGGGCGCGTTCGGACCGGGGGTCGCGGCCGCGGTCACCAGGCCGGGTGCCTCCCCATCGGTATCGGGGTCGAGCCGCGCCGGCAGGTCGCCGAGTTCCACCCGCACCGCGCCCTGGTCGGAGACCATGGCGGCGTCGGTGTTCAGGTTCTTGCCGCCGAAGGGCTCGCCGGAGCCGGAGACGCTGCGGCCGAGCACGTTCATCGGCGCGAAGAAATCGGCCAGGCCGTGGCGCTGCTCCTCGGTCGTCGCGTTCAGCAGCCACATGAGCAGGAAGAAGGCCATCATCGCGGTGACGAAATCGGCGTAGGCAACCTTCCAGGCGCCGCCATGGTGGCCGTGCGCCCTGGCCTCCTCCCGCCTCAGGATGATCGGCCGGGTGTTCTGGCCGCGTCCCCTCGCCTTGCCCGCCATGGTCCTGCTGCCGCTCCGCGCTGCCCCTTCCTGCCGCGGGGGCGGTTAAAGCAGCGTGCATCAATGCTGATGCATTGATGTCCTCATACCGGTGTGCGTTTGTGTTGACGCACAAACGACCTCAGGCGCCGACGCGGCCTCGGGTCGCCTGGCTAGGCGGCCTTGCCGCGGCGGCCATTCGGCCGCTCAGCCTGCTTCGCAGGCTGCAAGCCAGGATTTATGCAGGGCGGCATCAGACGCCGACGCGGCGGCCGGAGACGCGCCGGCCGCGGGCGGCCTCCGCGCAAGCGGGCGCGACGCGCGGCATCGTGAGACCACGCCGGCCATTGCAACGGCTTCATGCCGGCATGCCTCGCCTTGCCCTCGGGACCGCCACGCGCGCCGCGCCGGCGCTGCTCCTCCTCGGCCTCGCCCTGCTGCCGGCCCTGATGCAGCTCTGGCGCGGGGTCAGCCTGCCGGCGCTGAACAGCGGCTATGATACCGACTTCGCCATCACGACCGCGCGCGTGATGCTGGAGGAGGTGGAGGCGGGCCGGCTGCTGCCGCACTGGGCGGCGGCCGACCACGCGGGCTTCGGCAGCCCGATCTTCTACTACTACGCACCCTTCGCCTGGCTGCTGGCCGCGCCCTTCGCCCTGGCCGGCCTGCCGCTGGACAAGGCGCTGGTCGCCGCCCTGCTGCTGGCGCGCGCGGCGGCCTTCGCGGGCGGCTACGCCTGGGCGCGCACCCTGGTGGCCGATCGCCGGCTGGCCACGCTCGCCGCCGCGCTCTTCGTGCTCGCCCCCTATGTCGCGCTGAACCTCCCCATGCAGCGCTTCGCCTATGCGGAGTGCGTGGCGATCGCCTTTGTCCCGCTCTGCCTGCTGAACGTGGACCTGCGCGGGCCGGCGCTGACGCGCATCCTGGCCGCGGCGGCGGGTTATGCGGGCCTTGCCATGACCCACATGCCGACGACCATTCTGGCCGCCGTCATCGTGCCGGCCTACGCGCTGGCGGCGCGCGGCCCGTGGCGATGCGCGGAGGTCGTGGCGGGCGGCGCGCTCGGCACATTGCTGGCGGGCGTGCTGCTGGCGCCGGCCGCGCTGCTGCAGAACTGGACGGCGATGCAGTGGTTGCTGCCGGACTTGCTGACCTTCCGCTACCATGCGCTGTTCGCGCCGGACAGCCTGCAATACCTTCGGGCCTTCTGGGATCTCGGCAGCCGGCTGCTCGTGCACATTGCCTGGGCGTTCGACGTGCTCGCGCTGTGGCTGCTGGCCCGGCATTGGCGGGAGCTGGGCCGGACGGAGCGCGGTCTGGCGGAGGTGCTCGGGCTTTCGCTGCTGCTGATGTGCTGGCCATTCGCCCTGCTGCTCGCGAAGCTGCCGGCGCTGCGCAACGTGCAGTTCCCGTGGCGGGCGCTGGGTGTCGTCGCGGCCCTGGCGGGCATGGCGGCGGCGCTGGCGGCGTGGCGCCAGCCGGCGCTGCGCCCCTGGCTGCTGGCGGCCGCGGTGCTGCTGGCTGTAGGCCAGGCGACGGTGCCGGTGCTCGACCGCCTGCTGCCGGCGGGCACCTGGTCAGGACGCCGCTGGCTGCTGCCGCAATTCGCGGCGAGTTCGGCAGCGCGGCTGGCAGAGGAGCAGCGCATTCCGACGGGCCAGCCGGAATACCTGACGCGCTGGGCGGACGCGGCGGGCTGGCCGCCGGGCCGCTCGCCCGACCCGGCCGCGATCATGCCCGAAGTGGACAGCCGGACGGCCCTGCCCGCCTATGGCGCGCCCGCGGTCGTGGAGGGCGAGGCGAAGCTGGAGGTGACGCGGAGCAATGGCCGCTTCGCCTTTGCCGGGCG
>DASQVL010000340.1:0-2277 GCA_035640795.1 Crenalkalicoccus sp.
GGAAGAGGCCCGCCGAGAAGCGGTCCACCTGCATCACCACGAAACCCACGATCTGGTTGCCCACGCGATGGCGGCCGAAGCCCAGGATATCGGCGAAGGCGGCGCGGTCCGCGGCCAGGCCCGGCGCGCGCCGGGCGAGCACGGCGCAGAGCACGGCATCCACGCCCCGCGCGGCGAGGAAGGCGCCGACCAGGCTCAGCACCCCCTCCCCCGCCGCGGCGAGCGCGATGCCGGTGCCGAGCCCCGCGGCCTGCGCGACCAGGCTGCGCAGCGCGAGCGACCGGAAGCGGAGCGCCCGCTGCAGCAGCGCCTGCCAGGCGGCACCTGCGCCGATCAGCGGCAGGCTGAGGGCGAGCAGGCGGAGCGTCCGGGTCAGGTCCGGCATGCCGAACAGCGCGGCGATGAGCGGCGCCGCGAGGACCAGCACCAGGGCCGCGGTCAGGCCGAGGCCGAGCAGCAGGGTGAAGGCGGCGTCGAAGTGCCGCGCCTCCATCACCGGCCGCTGCACCAGCGCGTCGGAAAAGCCGTCAATGAGCAATGTCATGGCAAGGGTCACGAAGAGCTGGGCGACGGTGACCACGCCGACGGCGGCCGGGCCCACCAGGTTGCCCACCATGATGAAGACCAGCAGGGCGGCGGCCTGCTGCGTCCAGAAATCGAGCGCCGACCAGGCGGTGTTGCCGAGGATGCCACGCGTCGCGGGGCGTGCGACGGGCTGCGCTTCGATATGGAACGCGTTCAAGCGGGACTGCACCTCGCGCCAGCGCCCCGGCACGGCGAGGCCGTGTGACCATGCGCTTGCGCCGGCGCCCCGCGAAATCATAACCCCGCGTGATGCGGCGCGCCGGCAGCACAGGATTTCAACGGGCGTAGGAGCGGGGCGGGCATGGAGGGAAGAATGGCACGCCGCCGGTGCCGGGCCAGGTGTCGGAGGACGCGCCGGAGGCGCGGGAGATCGGCTTCACCTGTCCCGCACGCGACGACGCCAGTGCCATCCTGCACAACGACCTGGCGGCCGCGCGCGGGGTGCCCGCGCTGGTGAACACGCCGACGCCGCCACCGTCGTCGGGTGCCCCGAGTGGGAGCCTGAGGGGCAGGGCAAAGCGCTTCCCCTCGGCCCCGCTCAATGCAACCGCGGCGCCTTCAGCAGCGTCCGCCGATCTGCCGAGGCGACCGCAAGCTCCCGCGGCGCACCGTCCCGCGAGAGCGACAGGCGCACCCGCGTCCCCGCCGTGCCGCAGGCCCAGACCGCGCGCCACAGCCCGGCCAGGTCGCCGACCCGCGTGCCGGCCACAGCCACCACGCGGTCGCCCTCCTCCACCCCCGACTTGGCCGCCGGCCCAGCGGGAGCCAGGGAGGAGACGACGACGCCCTGCTCATCCTCCGTCGCATACAGGCCGAGCCAGGGCCGCGCCGGGCGGTTCGGCCGGCCGAAGGCCAGCAGGTCGTCCAGGATGGGCGGCAGCAGGTTGGCCGGCACCACCATGTTCAGGTCGACGCGCCGCCCCTTGCCGTCCTGCTGCTGCATGACCAGCGAGCCGATGCCGAGCAGCCGCGCATCACCGCCCGTCCCGCCGATCAACCCGGCCCCGCCCCAGGAGGGATGGGCCGGGGCGGTGAAGATCGCCTCCTCCAGCAGGTATTCCCAGTAGCCGGCGAATTCCTGCCGCGCCGCGACCGTGCAGCGCAGCGCGTGCCGCCGCCCGCCGGAGGAGGCGAGCACGGCGGTATCCCCGGGCCGCGGCCCGCTGCCGGTATCGAGCTTCAGGGCAGGCAGGTTCAGCCGCCCCAGCGCCTGCACCAGGCCGAAGCCGCTCTCGAAGTCATAGGCCAGGGCGTGGCCGGGAATGGCGCGGCCATCATGGGTGGTCAGCCAGATGGTCTCCGCCTCAGTCACCAGGTAGCCGATCGTCGCGATGAGACCGTCCGCGCGGATCACCACGCCGCTGCCGCTGCGCTCCGTCCCCAGGCTGCTGGCCGTGAAGGCATCGGCCGGCACCATCGCCTTGACACCCACCAGCGAACGCAGCGCCAGGTCGAGGTCGAAGCCATGATCCGCCGGGTCCGGTTGGAGTTCGGGCGGGATCTCCCATTCGCTGGTCGCCATGCGCCAACTCCGCTCCGCCGTGAGACCTGCGTCAAGCGGCCTATATCGGGCCGGCCTGTGGTCGCGCAAACCGGTCGTGCAACCCCTCATCCCGGGCGCAGAAGCGTCCGGGCGCAGCAGGGTGCTCCTTCGCGCGCCCGGCAGGGAGCGGGTTGTCCGGCGCGCGGCGC
>DASQVL010000341.1:0-2289 GCA_035640795.1 Crenalkalicoccus sp.
CGGCGGCGGGGCGCGCCGGTGCGCGCGGCCGCTGCTGCGCCGGCGCGTCGCACGGCGTCATGGCGGGCAGGGCGCAGGCGGTGGCGAGCAGGACGACGCGAAGGGAACGCTGCAAGGGCCTGACCGTGTGACGGGGCTGCGAAAGCGGGCGGAGAATAGCGGTGGGTGTTTTGCGCCGCCACCCTGCAAACCGCAGTCAGGTGCGTGTTTCCGCGTATTTCAGCCGAGCAGTCCGGCGACCCAGCGGCCGATCGCGCCCTGCGCAATATCGTTCCATGATGCGAACAGAAACAGCGTGACCAGCACCGCGAATCCGGCGCGGAATCCGAACTCCATCGCGCGCGGCGGCAACGGGCGGCCACGCACCGCCTCCACCGCGTAGAAGGCGAGGTGGCCGCCATCGAGCAGCGGAATCGGGAAGAGGTTGAGCAGGCCGAGGCTGACCGAGAGCAGCGCCATCAGGTTGATCAGCGGCGCGAGGCCGAGCGAGGCCGCCTGGCCGCTCACCTCGGCGATCCGGATCGGACCGCCGAGCTCGCTCGCGCTGCGCTGGCCGGCGATCATCTGCCCGATGCCGGCGAGCGTCTGCCAGGTGATGTCCGCCGTCTGCACGGCGCCCGCGACCAGCGCCTGGCCCACCGGCAGGCGCTGCAGGCGCGTCGCACCCCCCTGGATGCCGAGCACGCCCACCGTACCCTGTGGCGTCTGCCGCGCATCGGGCACGGCGGTGACCGTCAGCTCCGCGCCGTCGCGGCGCACGGTGATCGCAAGCGGCTGGCCGGCGCGCGGCTGCACGAAGCGCTGCACCTGCTCGAAGCGCGCCATCGGCTCGCCGTCGAGCGCCACGATCTCGTCGCCCGGGCGCAGATCGGCGCGCGCGGCGGGCGAATCGGCCACCACCGCGCCGACGCCCGTGCCGCCCACCGGCTGGCCGAGCGTGGCGAACAGCCCGGCGAAGAGCAGGATGGCGAGCAGGAAATTCGCGACGGGCCCGGCCGCGACCACGATGGCGCGGCTGCCGACCGGCTTCTCGTGAAAGGTCTCGCCCCGGCGCCAGGCGGCGCGCACCTCGGGCGGCACCTCCGAAGGCTGCTCCTGCCCGTGCAGCTTCACGTAGCCGCCGAGCGGGATCCAGCCGAGCCGCCACTCCGTGCCCCGCCGGTCGGACCAGCGGAAGAGCGGGCGCCCGAAGCCGATGGAGAAGGCGTCCACATGCACGTCGCGCCAGCGCGCGGCGAGGTAGTGGCCGAATTCGTGCACGAAGACCAGCACGCCGAGCACGAAGGCGAAGGCGATCAGCGTGCGCGGGAAGGCCGGCAGCAGGGACCAGAGATGGGCGAGCAGTTCCAAGGGGTCCACTCCGTTCAGGCGGCGGCGCGGCGGGCGGCGATGCGGGCGGCGATCAGCCGCGCCTCGGAATCCAGGGCGAGCACGGCGTCGAGCCCCTCGGCCGCCGGTGCTCCGAGCTGCTCGAGCGCCTCCTCGACCACCGCCGCGATGTCGAGGAAGCCGAGCCGGCGGTCGAGGAACAGCGCGACGGCCACCTCGTTCGCCGCGTTCAGCACGCAGGGCGCGCCCTGCCCCATCTGAAGCGCGGCGCGCGCCAGGCGGAGCGCCGGGAAGCGCTCCGGCTCCGGCGCGTGGAATTCGAGCCGCGCCAGCGCCGCGAGGTCGAGCCGCGGCAGCATGACCGCCATGCGCGCGGGCCAGGCCAGGGTGTGGGCGATCGGCGTGCGCATGTCCGGCGTGCCGAGCTGCGCGAGGATCGAGCCATCGGCATACTGCACCAGCCCATGCACCGCGGATTGCGGGTGGACGAGGACGGCGATCCGCTCCTCCGGCACCGGGAACAGGCGGGCGGCCTCGATGAGCTCGAGGCCCTTGTTCATCATGGTCGCCGAATCGACCGAGATCTTGGCACCCATCTTCCAGATCGGGTGCTTCACCGCGAACTCGGGCGTCACCGCGCGCATCTCGGCGAGCGGCATGGTGCGGCAGGGCCCGCCCGAGGCGGTCAGCACGATCTGCTCCACCATCGCCGGGTCGCGCGCGTCGAGCGCCTGGAAGATCGCGTTGTGCTCCGAATCGACCGGCAGCAGCGTCGCACCGGAGCGGCGCGCGGCGTCCAGCACCAGCGCGCCGGCGCAGACCAGGCTCTCCTTGTTGGCGATCGCGACCGTGCCGCCGCGCGCGAGGGCGGCGAGGGTCGCGCGCAGCCCGGCGCTGCCGACGATCGCCGCCATGGTCCAGTCCACCGGCCGCGCCGCGGCCTCGACCACCGCGGCGGGG
>DASQVL010000342.1:0-4919 GCA_035640795.1 Crenalkalicoccus sp.
CCGGCGCCGGCGCGGGAGGCCGCGCGGCCCGCCGCGACGGCGGCCCAGCGGCCATGACGCTGCTCATCGTCGAGGGCCTCGCCAAGCGCTTCGGCGGCTTCACGGCGCTGGACGGCATCGACCTCGAGGTCGCGGAGGGCGAGCGGCTCGGCCTGATCGGGCCCAACGGCTCGGGCAAGAGCACGCTGGTGAACTGCATCTCCGGCACGCTGCGCCATGATGCGGGGCGCGTCACGCTGGATGGCACGCCGCTGGACGGGCTGCCGCCGCACCGGCGGACGCGGCTTGGCCTCGCCCGCAGCTTCCAGCTGCCGCGGCCCTTCGGCAGCCTGACCGCTGCCGAGAACCTCCGTGTGCCGCTGCTCTTTGCCGGCCATACGCGGCCGGACGACGCGGCCTGCCGGGACCGCGCCATGGCGCTGCTCGGCACGGTGGGCCTCGCGGACAAGGCGGGCCGCCGGCCGCGTGAGCTGACGCAGATCGAGATGCGCAAGCTCGAACTCGCCCGCGCCATGGCGGCCGGGCCGCGCCTGCTCATCGCGGACGAGGCGATGGCCGGTCTCTCCCACGCCGAGGTGGACGAGATCCTCGCGCTGCTGCTGCGCCTGAATGCCGAGGGTGTCACCATCGTCATGATCGAGCACATCATGCGCGCGGTCATGGCCTTCTCGCAGCGGCTGGTGTGTCTTGTCGCCGGCCGGAAGGTCGCGGATGGCGACCCAGGCGAGGTCATCCGCAACCCCGAGGTGGAGCGCGCCTATCTTGGCGAGTAGCGCGAGCCTCTCCATCACGGGCCTCTCGGCGGGCTACGGTTCGGTCCGCGTCATCGAGGACCTCTCCATGCGCGTCGGCGCGGGGGAGACGGTGGCGCTGCTAGGCACCAACGGCAACGGCAAGTCCACGCTGATGAAGTGCGTGATGGGCCTGCTCCGGCCGGCGGAGGGCAGCATCCGCGCCGAGATCGACGGCGCGAGCCATGAGCTGGCGGGCCTGCCGACGGAGGAGATCGTGGCGCTGGGAATCGCCCTGGTGCCCGAGGGGCGGCGGCTCTTCCCCCGCCTGACCGTCGAGGAGAACCTGACCCTCGGCGCCTATCGCGGCGCCGCGCGGGCCGCGCTCGCCAGCAACCTCGACTACTGCTTCGAGGTGTTCCCGCGCCTGGCCGAGCGGCGCCGCCAGCTTGCCGGCAGCATGTCGGGCGGCGAGCAGCAGATGCTTGCGCTTGGCCGCGCATTGATGTCGGCGCCCCGCATCCTGCTGGTGGACGAGCCCTCGGTCGGCCTCGCGCCGCTGCTGGTGAAGCGCACCATCGAGAAGATCCGCGAGCTCAAGGAGCAGCGCGCGCTGACGGTGCTGATGGCGGAGCAGAATTTCGCCCAGGCGCTCTCGATAGCGGACCGCGGCTATGTGCTGGTGCATGGCCGAATTGCCTTCGCCGGCGAGAGCGCGGCGGAGCTGAACGACAACGAGCTGATCCGCAAATTCTACATGGGTCTCTGACCCGGGGAGGAGACACGCATGACCCTCGACATCACCCGCCGCGCCGCGCTGCTCGGCACGCTCGGGGCCGCCGCCTTCCGTACGCCTCTCGCCTGGGGCGCGGATCCGATCACCATCGGCTGCTCCATGCCGCAGACCGGTGGCCTCGCCTCCATCGGCAAGGCCGGGCTGGTCACCCTGCAGCTCTTCATCGAGGACATGAACGCCAGGGGCGGCGTGCTCGGCCGGCCGCTCCAGCTGGTGACCTATGACGACCAGTCCAACCCGGCGAATGTGCCGCGCATCTACACGAAGCTGCTCGACGTGGACAAGGTGGACCTGATCGTCACCAACGGCACCAACCTGACCGTGCCCGCCATGCCGGTCGCGATGGAGCGCGGCAAGGTGGTGATGGCCATGCTGGCGCTGGCCGTGAACGAGAAGTTCAAGTACCCGCGCTTCTTCCAGACCATGCCCTATGGGCCGGACGGCAAGGCGGCGATCTCCGCCGGCTTCTTCAATGCGGCGATGGGGATGAACCCGAAGCCGCGGACCGCGGCACTCGTCGGCGCGGATGCGGAGTTCGCCAAGGCGGCGCTCTCGGGCGCGCGCGCGCAGGCGAAGCAGCATGGGCTGCGCATCGTCTACGATCGCACCTACCCACCCTCCACCGTGGACTTCACGCCGGTGATCCGCGGCATCGCCGCCGCCGATCCGGACCTGGTCTATGTCGGCTCCTACCCCATCGACACCAACGGCATGATCCGCGCGGCGCGGGAGCTGAATTTCCGCCCGAAGCTCTTCGGCGGTGGCATGGTGGGCACGCAGGCGGCCTCGCTGAAGGGCGACCTCGGGGAGCTGCTGAACGACGTGATCAGCTATGAGCTCTACTGCCCCGCCGTCGCCCGCCACTTCCCGAAGGTGGAGCCGCTGCTGCAGCGCTACCGCCCGCTTGCCGTGCAGGCAGGCGTGGACCCGCAGGGCTACTACGTGCCGCCCTTCGCCTACTGCACGCTGGAAATCCTGCTGCAGGCGGTGCAGGGCACCGGGGGGACGGACCAGGAGAAGCTGGCGAAGTACCTGCACGCCAACGCCTTCCAGACCGTGGTGGGGGAAGTCCGCTTCGGTGAGGATGGCGAGTGGGCGAAGCCGCGCATGCTGACCGTGCAGTTCCGTGGGCTGAAGGGGCAGGGGATGGAGCAGTTCACCAATCCGGGGGCGGAGGTCGTGATCGACCCGCCCGAGTACAGCTCGGGCGAGCTGCGCTACCCGATGGGCCCGGCCTCCCAGCAGGGCTGACGCGGGATGGAAGACATCGCAATCGTCACCGGTGGCCTGCGCGGCCTCGGCCGCGCCATGGTGCTCGGCCTGCTGCGCACGGGCCGCCGCGTGGTCGCCCTGGGCCATATCGAGTCGGACGTGCCGGAGATGCGGGCGGCGGCGGGGGAGGGGGCAGAGCGCCTGCTCTGCCTGGTCGCCGACCTGACGCAGCCCGCGGAGTGCGACCGGCTGATCGCCGAGACGGAGCGCCGCTTCGGCCCGCCCGGCATCCTGGTGAACAACGCAGGGCTGACCTTCACCTACATCGATCCCGACCGCTTCACCCAGGGCCCGCGGAAATTCTGGACCCTGCCGGACGAGGTCGTGCAGAAGGTCATGGACATCAACTACGTCGCCGCGGACCGTCTCGCGCGGCGCGTGGCGCCCATCATGCTGCGGGAGGGCTGGGGGCGCATCGTCAACGTCACCACCAAGCTCTCCACCATGAACATGGTGGGCAGCACGCCCTATGGCCCCTCCAAGGCGGCGCTGGAGATGGCGAGCGAGATCTGGGCGCGGGAGCTGCGCGACACGCCGGTGACGGTGAACCTGGTCAACCCCGGCGCCGGCGCCAACACGCCAGGCATGTCCGAGGTGATGCGGGAGTGGAGCGCGACCGGCCGTGCGCCGCGGCTGGTGGAGCCGGAGGAGATGGTCCCGCCGCTGCTCTTCGTCTGCTCGCGGGAGGCGGATGGGGTGAGTGGCTACCGCTTCGATGCCAATGCCTGGGACGCGTCGCTGCCGCCGGCCGAAGCGGCGCGCCGCATTGCCCGCCCCGCTGGCTTCCTGCTCTACCCGCCTCGCGACCCCTATACGGAGCCTGAGCATGGCGCTTGAGCGCATCCAGCACGTCCTGGTGCAGACTGCGGATCTGGACGGCACCGTCGCCTGGTGGCGCGACGTGCTGGGGCTGGAGCCCGGGCCGCATCCGGATTTCGGGTTTCCGGTCGCCTGGCTCTATCTCGGCGGGGAGGACGTGCTGCACCTGACCCAGGGCGGCGCGCAGGTCAGCGCCAACCGAACCGCCTATCTCAGCCAGGAGAGCCAGGCGATGCACGGCACCGGCGTGTTCGACCACATCGCCTTCCGTGCGACCGACCTGCCGGGGATGCTGGCGAAGCTGGATGCGCTCGGCGTGCGCTACGCCTCCCGCCGCGTGGATGCGCAGGGTCTGTTCCAGCTCTTCCTGCACGACCCGAACGGCGTGAAAGTGGAGCTCAACTTCGACGGCGCCGAGGCCGACCGCGCGGGCATCCGGCCCGCGCTGATGGCGAGCGACCTGCCGCGCTGACCCCCGGAGAGGATGATGGACTGGAACCCGCAGCCGCTCGACCCCGGCATGATCACGCTGCACCGGCGCGGCCATGGCCGGCCGCTGGTGCTGCTGCACTGCCTCGGCCAGGACTGGCGCTTCTGGGACGTGCTGGAGCCGCTGACCGACACGCATGAGCTGATCGCCTACAGCTTCCCCGGCCATCACGACACACCGGTGCCCGGCCACCAATACGGCGTGCCCGAGCTGACCGAGCAGCTGCGGGCGGTCGCCGGGCGCGCGGGCCTCTCGAAGTTCGACCTGATGGGCATCTCCCTCGGCGGCAGCGTGGCGCAGCATTTCGCGGGCACCTATCCGGATATGGTGGACCGCCTGGTGCTGGCGGACTGCACGCCGCGCTACACGGAGGAGATGCGGGCGAACTGGCCGGTGCGCGCGAAGATCGCGCGGGAGAAGGGGGTCGCCGCGCTGATCCCGATGCTGATGCAGGTCTTCTTCACGCCAGGCACCCTGGCGGAGGACGGCCCGAATGTCCGCTTCGTGCGCGAGACCTTCGAGGCCTGCTCGGGCGAGGGCTATGCGCTGGCCTGCGAGGCGCTGGCCATGGTGGATGCGCGGGAGCAGACCGGCCGCGTCACCGCGCCCACCCTCATCATGTACGGCTCCGAGGAGAGCGACGCCTTCAAGGACGCCGCCGCCTGGATGCACCGGACCATCCCGGGCAGCCGGGTGGAGGTGGTGCCAATCGCCGGCCATGCCTCGGTGCGGGAGCGGCCGGAGCACGTGGTCGGGCTGCTGCGCGGCTTCCTCGGCTAGGCCGATCGCGGGCTGACGCCGCCGCAGCCGC
>DASQVL010000343.1:0-5411 GCA_035640795.1 Crenalkalicoccus sp.
GAGGTGTAGATGATGACGGCCGGGTCGTCGGCGGCCGTGTCCTCCGGCGCGAAGGCGTCGCTGGCGCGTGCGGCCTCGGCGGTGAGGTCGAGCGCGCCGGGACCAGGCCCGTCCGTCGCCAGCACCAGGCGCAGCTCCGTCAGCGCGTCCCGGATGGCGGCGAGTTTGGCAAGGCCGGTCGCGTCCGTGATCAGCGCCGCCGCGCCGCTGTCGCGCAGCCGGTAGTCCAGCGCCTGCTCCTGGAACAGCTGGAAGAGCGGCACGGCGATGGCGCCGAGCTTGTAGATGGCGAGATGCGCCACCGCGGCTCCCGGCACCTGCGGCAGCAGCACGCCGACGCGGTCGCCGCGCGCGATACCCTGCGCGCGCAGCAGGTTGGCAACGCGGTTGGAACGCGCGCGCAGCGCGTCGAAGCTGATCGGCTCGGCGCGGCCATCCTCCCGCAGGTGGATCAGCGCGGTGCGGCCGCTGCCATCGGCCCAGCGATCGCAGGCGGCGACGCCGATGTTGAAGCGCGCCGGGATGTCCCAGCGGAAGGCCGTGCGGATCGCCTCGTAGCTGTCGCCGGACGGGAGCATGTCAGGCGGGCGGCACGGGCCGCGTATCCTCGATGACGCGGCCGTCATTCGGCAGGCTGCCGGGGAGCACGATCTCAACCGCACCGCGCAGGCGGGTCGCGGATTGCAGCGCCGCTTCCAGCGCCGGCGCGACCGAGGCGTCCGCGCATTCGGCGCGCAGCGTCATGGCGTCGCGGTCGCCATCGAGCGAGACGACGAGGCGCGCGCGGTGCACGGTAGGCACCTCGCGCAGGATCGCCGCCACCTGCTCCGGCCGGACGAACATGCCGCGCACCTTGGTGGCCTGGTCGGCGCGGCCCATCCAGCCGCGGATGCGCCGGTTGGTGCGACCGCAGGGCGAGGCGCCGGGCAGGATGGCCGAGAGGTCGCCGGTCGCGAAGCGGATCAGCGGGTGGTGCGGGTTCAGCGTGGTGACGACGACCTCGCCCACCTCGCCATCCGGCACGGGATCGCCGGTGCCGGGGCGGACGATCTCGACGATCACGCCCTCATCCAGGATCAGGCCCTCGCGCGCCTCGGATTCGTAGGCGACCAGGCCGAGCTCCGCCGTCCCGTAGCTCTGCAGCACGGTCAGGCCGCGCGCCAAGTACCATTCCCGCAGCGCCGGCAGATAGGCGCCGCCGGTGACATGGCCGAGGCGGAGCGAGGAGAGGTCGAGGCCGAGCGCATTGCCCGCCTCCAGGATCGCCTTCAGGAAGTCCGGCGTGCCGCTGTAGCAGCGCGGGTGGAGCTGCGCCGCGGCGCGCGCCTGCATCTCCGTATTGCCCGTGCCGCCGGGGAAGACCGGACAGCCCAGGGCCCGCGCGCCGCTTTCCAGCATCATGCCCGCGGGGGTGAAGTGGTAGGCGAAGCAGTTGTGCAGCAGATCGCCGCGGCGGAGTCCGGTGGCGAAGAGGGCGCGGGCGAAGCGCCAGTAGTCACGCGTCTCGCCCTCCGGCTCGTAGAGGGGCCCCGGAGAGGCATAGACGCGGGCGAGATCGGCGAGCGGCGTGGCGACCACGCCGCCGAAGGGCGGCGCCTCGGCCTGCCGGGCCAGCAGCGCCGACTTGCGCAGCACCGGCAGGCGAGCCAGCGCGGCGAGCGAGGTGATGGCGGCCGGGTCCAGCTCCGCGAACGTCGCCGCGAAATACGGCGCATGGGCGCGGGCATGCGCGACCTGGCGCGGCAGCGCCTCGGCCAGCACGGCCTCCCGCGCATCGGAGCTGCGTGTCTCCAGCGGATCGTAATGCTCGCTCACAGCCAGCGCTTCCGGCGACGATAGGATTTCAGGTTGCGGAAGCTCTTCCGCTCCGCGCCATGGCCGCCGAGGTAGAACTCCTTCACGTCCTCGTTGGCCGCCAGCGCTTCCGCCGTGCCGTCCAGCACCACCTTGCCCTGCTCCATGACGTAGCCGTAGCCGGCGACGGAGAGTGCCATGGCGGCGTTCTGCTCGACCAGCAGGATGGTGATGCCGAGCTCCGCATTCAGCCGGCGGATGATGCCGAACACCTCCTTCACCAGCAGCGGCGAGAGGCCCATGGAGGGCTCGTCCATCAGGATCAGCTTCGGCCGCGCCATCAGCGCGCGGCCGATCGCCAGCATCTGCTGCTCGCCCCCCGAGAGGTAGCCGGCGAGACCGGTGCGTTCCTTCAGGCGCGGGAAGTAGGCGTAGACCATCTCGATGTCCCGCCGCACCTCCCGGTCGGTGCGCGTGAAGGCGCCGAGGCGGAGGTTCTCCAGGCAGGTCATGTCGGCGACGATGCGCCTTCCTTCCATCACCTGGAAGATGCCACGACGGACGATCTCATGCGGCTCGCGCCCGTCGATGCGCTCGCCGCCGAAGCGGATCTCGCCGCGCGTGACCTCGCCCTCCTCCGTCCGCAGCAGGCCGGAGATCGCCTTCAGCGTGGTGGACTTGCCCGCGCCATTGGCGCCGAGCAGGGCGACGATCCTCCCCTGCGGCACGGCCAGTGACAGGCCGCGCAGCACCAGGATGACGTCGTTATAGACGACCTCGATGTTGTTCACCTCGAGCAGCGGCGCCGGCACCGGGGCGGTGCCCGGCGCCATGCGCGCTGGCTCGCGGAGGCCGCTCACCAGCCCAGCCACTCCGGCTTGCGCTCGAGCTGGATGGTCGCCACCGGCTCCAGCTTGATCGTGCCGGCGCGCATCAGCTCGGCGACGCTGCCCTGGCTGGTGTCGCCCTTGACGATGGCGCGGTAGAGCGAGACGTTGAGCTGGCCGCGATGGTCGTCGGGGGTGAAGGTGGAGGGGGCGCAGACTCCCTCGAAGCCCTTCGGCACCCAGTCCTTCCGCGCGTAGAAGCCGTCGCGGATGCGCGGGCCGGTCACCTGGCCACCATTCGCCGCGGCGGTGTCCATGGCTTCGACCATCAGCATGGCGGCGCAGGCGCCGGCCAGGTAGTGCACCGGCCGGTAGACCTGGCCCTGCGGATCGGAGATGGCGCTGATCTGCTTGACCGTCGCCATGCCCGGCGCGTCCTGCCCCCAGACGGCGGCGGTTCGCACGGGGAAGACCACGCCATTCGCCGCCGCACCTGCGGCCTTCATGGCGTTCTCGTCCATGCCCCAGACATTGCCCAGGAACTGCACGTTCGCGCCAGCCGTCTGGCAGGCGCGCAGGACCGAGATGTTGGAGCCTGCGGTGTTGCCGAGATAGGCGTAATTCGCGCCGGCGTTCTTGAGGGTGAGGCACTGCGCCGTGTAATCGCCCGGCGTCAGTGCGAACTGGATCGCCGGCAGCACCTCGAAGCCCAGCTCCTGCGCGATCGCCTCGCCGGCTGCCTTGGGCGAGTTCGGGTAGGGGTGGTTGGCGCCCATATGGACGTATTTCGGCCGGCCCTGGCCGCCCTTCGCCTTCCAGTCCTGCGCGGCCCAGGTCAGCATGGCGCGCAGCGAATCGGAGTAGGACGGGCCGTAGAAGAAGTTGTAGGGCGCAGGCTCAACCCCCTGCCGGCCGGACTTGCCGCCGGCATCGGTCAGCGCGGCGGAGTAGGAGCCGGAGACGTAGGGAACCCTGTCGCGCGTGACGAAGCGCACCAGCGCCTCGGTATCGGCCGTGCCCCAGCCCTGGATGGCGACGACGCCCTCGCGGCTCCAGGCCTGGTACTGGCTTACGGCGCGCGGCGCCTGGTAGCCGTAATCATAGCCGAGCACGTTGAGCGGCCGGCCGCTGATGCCCCCGCGCGACTTGTTCACCCAGGCGAGGGTATCCGCCACGCCCTGGCCATAGGGCACGCCGACATCCGAGGTGGCGCCGGAATTGTCCATCAGGTGGCCGACCGGAATCGGCTGCGCCAGCGCCGGCACGGAGATCGCCACCGCTGCCGCCAGGCCCAGCACACTTTGCCACATCGTCATTTCCGTCCCTCCCACGCCCCTTCTCAGTGCGAATATGGATAGAGCTTCCAGTACGCCTTGATAAGCCGCCAGCGATGGGCGAGGCCGTCCGGCTCGAACACCAGGAAGAGGACGATGACGGCGCCGATCGCCATCTCCCTGAGGAAGGAGATGTTCGCGCCGATCTTCAGCGCGCGGTCCACCGCGCCGCCGGCCAGCGCATCGGCCCCGGCCTGCACCACTTCCGGCAGCAGCACCATGAACGCCGCCCCCATCAGGGAGCCGCTGATGCTGCCGAGGCCGCCGATGATGACCATGCCGAGGAATTGGATGGAGTAGAGGATGTTGAACGCCTCCACGCTCACGAAGAGCAGGTAGTGGGCGTAGAGCGCGCCGGCGAGGCCCGCATAGAAGCTGGCGATGCCGAAGGAGAGGGTGCGGTAGTAGGCGAGGTTGATGCCCATCATCTCGGCCGAGAGGTAGTGGTCGCGCACGGCGACCAGCGCCCGGCCGTCCCGAGTGCGCATCAGGTTGCTCGCCGCGGTGAACATCACCACCACCCAGGCGAGGACCACGTAGAAGTAGCTGTCCTCGCGATCGGCGCGCCAGCCGAACAGCTCGAAGGGCTCGGTAATGCGGCCGGCGACGCCGCCGGTGAACCACTGCGCGCGGGCGAAGAAATCCTCCAGGATGAATTGCGCGGCGAGGGTGGCGATGGCGAGGTAGAGGCCCTTGAGCCGGGCCGCCGGCAGGCCGAAGACCAGGCCGACCGCCGTGGTGACGAGCCCGGCGAGCGGAATGCAGAGGGCGACCGGGATCCCCGCCGCCTCGTGCAGCCAGGCGGAGGAGAAGGCGCCGAGGCCGAAGAAGGCCGCGTGGCCGATCGAGATCTGCCCGGTGAAGCCGACCAGGATGTTCAGGCCGAGCGCCGCGATTCCCGAGAAGCCGATGGTGATGAGCAGGCCGAGCTCGTAGCGGCCGAGGAAGGCAGGTGCGGCGCAGAGCAGCGCGAGGCCGAGCCAGAGCGCGCGGCGGCTGTTCGCCGTCGGGAAGATGGTCATGTCCGCGCGGTAGCTCTCGCGGAAATCCCCGCAGGGGGTCATCGCGACCACGCGCCTACACCCGCTCGATGTTGCGGGTGCCGAACAGGCCGTAGGGCTTGATCAGCAGGATCAGGATCAGCGCGTAGAAGGGGGCGATGGTGTACATGTTGCCCCAGTTCAGCCACTGGCTGTCCGCGTACTGCGCCCAGTTCTCCAGCACGCCCACGATCAGCCCGCCGAGTACGGCGCCGATGATGGAATCGAGCCCGCCCAGGATGACGGCTGGGAACACCTTGATGCCGTAGAAGGACAGCGCGGAGGAGACGCCGTTCACCACGCCGACGACGACGCCCGCGACCGCCGAGACCACCGCCGAGATGGCCCAGGACATGGCGAAGACGCGCGGCACCGACACGCCGAGGGACTGCGCCACCTGCTGGTCGAAGGCCGTC
>DASQVL010000344.1:0-2402 GCA_035640795.1 Crenalkalicoccus sp.
GCGCGCAGGGCCGGACCGCGCAGCACCACCGCGTCCACATCGGGCCGCCTCAGCGGCGACGGGCCGGCGCCATCGATTCGGACCGGGACGGCGCCGATCCCAAGCAGATCCAACGCCAACAGCCCGGCCAATTCCGGCCCGATGAGGTTGCCGACCGCAACACGCACGGTCTGCCCGGGCACGAGCTTCACGCGGGTGGCCAGCGCGGCCGACGTGCTGCCGGCCCAAACCGGCACCCATCTTCCGGCATCGAACTTTACCCGCGTATCGCCGCACAGCCACGAAAGCGCCGCTTGGCCCGGCACGAGCAAGGCCGTGCTCCCGTCCGGATTGGCGTGCGCGTCGAACTGGTTGGCCCCGGTCACGCCGTCCGGCCCGCCCACGTTCTGCCGCGGCAGGGCGGCTCCCTGCTGAAGCGCCCGGCCCAGCGCCGGTGCCATCAGTTCCCCCCACCGGGCCGCCCTGCCCCCGGACGGGCCTGCCACCAGCAGGCTCACATCGTCCGGAAAGCCGCCCGGCGCGGCCCAAGCCTCACCCAGCCCGCAACACGCCGCGAGCCCAGCCAGCGCGCGCCGACGTGTCATCGCTCCCAGCATGCATTTCCTCCCGGCTCGGGGCCGAGCATGGCCCACCCAGTCCCTGCATCCAGCCGGAGGCTTGTGTCAAATTTTCAGCAGCACGGCGTCTCAGGAATCATAGGCGACCAAGGTCGCGCAGGGCACGTCGAGCCGCCGCCTCCCGCCCAGAAATGTCAGCTCGATCAGCGCGGCGGCCGCGGGAACGACGGCCCCGACCTTCCGCAGCAGCCTTATCCCCGCCTGCATGGTTCCACCGGTCGCCAGCAAGTCGTCGAGCACGACCACGCGCGCTCCCGGCTCGACCGCGTCGGCTTGGATCTCGATTCGGTCTTCGCCGTACTCCAGCGCGTAGGTGAGCCCGACCACCTCGCCTGGGAGCTTGCCCGGCTTGCGGAGCATCACGAAGCCGCAGCCCAGTTGCAGGGCCAGGGGCGCCGCGAGCAGGAACCCGCGCGACTCGATCCCGGCCAGCAAGGTGGGCTCATGCTGGCCGACCAGCCCGGCCATCCGCTCCATCGCCACCTGCCAGGCATCGGGGTGACGCAAGAGGGTGGAGATGTCGTAGAAGAGGATTCCCGGCTTGGGGAAATCCGGGACTGCCCGGATATGGTCCTTCAGATTCATTCAAACCGCCTTATTGCTGCGCCGCTCTATCGCGCGCGTTGCGGGGCGGCAACCAGGGTGCCGCCGCGCAAACATGTCGAGGACGCCGATCGCCACACTCGCCGGGACCGTGTTCGTGATCGCCTATGTCATCGCGGCGGTCGCGCTGCCCGAACACCTGCCGCCCATGCACTGGCTCGTCGAAGCGCTGTACTGGCTTTTCGCAGGCCTGCTGTGGGTCCTGCCGATCCGCTGGCTGATGCTTTGGGCCGTCCACAAACGGTGAGTGGGCTTCACCGCCCGATCACAAATCTGCAACATCGGTGCAACATACCGCGCGTATGGCGCGGAGCATCTTAGGGGAGAGACCGCCAATGCATCGTCGCACCTTGCTTGCTGGCGCCGCCGCCTTCGCCGCCGCGCCCGCCTTCGCCCAGACGGGCCGGACGCGCGTCGTGTTCTGGCACGCAATGAACGGCGCGCTCGGGGAGGAGCTGAACAAGCTCTGCGCCGGGTTCAACGGCGCGCAATCCGAGACCGAGGTGGTGCCGATCTTCAAGGGCAGCTATCCGGAGACCCTCACCGCCGCGATCGCGGCCTGGCGGGCGGGGCAGGCCCCGCATCTGGTGCAGATGTTCGAGGTCGGCACCGGCTCGATGCTCGCCGCCGGCCCGGCGGTGAAGCAGACCTGGCAGCTCATCCAGGAAACCGGGGTCGCGATCAATCCCGAGAACTACATCGCCGCCGTGCGCGGCTACTACAGCCTGCCCGACGGCCGCCTCGCCTCGGCGCCGTTCAACTCCAGCACCGCCGTGCTCTGGCTCAACAAGGACGCGCTGGAGAAGGCCGGGCTCGACCCGAACAAGGCCCCGGCGACCTGGCCCGAGCTGATCACCATGGCGCACACGATCAAGTCCAAGTCGGCCGCCCCCATGCCCATGACCACCGCCTGGTTCTCCTGGATCCAGCTCGAGCAGTTCGCCGCCATCCACAACATCCCTTATGCGACCAAGGCGAACGGCTTCGAAGGCCTCGACACCGAGCTCAAGGTGAACGCGCCGCCCTTCGTCAAGCACCTGACCCGGCTGATGGACATGGCCAAGGAGGGCCTGTTCAAATACGGCGGCCGCGACAGCGCGCCCGACCCGCTGTTCTACTCCGGCGAGGCCGCGATGGGTTTCCTGTCCTCCGGCTCGCGGGGCGACATCATCAAGAACGCCA
>DASQVL010000345.1:0-2952 GCA_035640795.1 Crenalkalicoccus sp.
TGGATGGTGGCTCCGGCGGTTGGATTCGAACCAACGACCAACGGATTAACAGTCCGCTGCGCTACCGCTGCGCCACGCCGGATCAGCCAGGGCCGGGCCTATACCAACGCGCCGCCCGGCGCGCTACCCCGCCGCGCTGGAGGTCCGGGGCGGAATTGAACCGCCGTAGAGGGTTTTGCAGACCCTTGCCTGACCACTCGGCCACCGGACCGGTCCGCGGCCTCTATCCGCTGCGCCCGGGCGCGGGTCAAGGCGCGCGGGACGCTTGGCGGCCGCTCGGCACGCCCCCTATAAGGGCGCCGCGGTTCCGGGATGCGCGAGATGAACATGCTGGGGGCCGCCATGGCGCGGCACGATTTCGCCGATGCGCGGCGACGCATGGTGGACGGCCAGCTTCGTCCGAACCGCGTCACCGATCCGCGGCTGCTCGACGCGATGCGCAGCCTGGCGCGCGAGTGCTTCCTGCCGCCGCACCTCGCCGCGCGCGCCTATGTGGACGAGGACGTCCCGCTCGGCGGCGGCCGCGCGATGATCGAACCGCTGGTGCTGGCCCGGCTCGTCCAGCTCGCCGCCATTCGGCCGGGCGACCGCGTGCTCGATGTCTGCGCGGGCACGGGCTACGGCGTGGCGGTGCTCGCCACGCTCGGCGCGCAGGTCGTGGCGCTCGAGGACGCGGCGCCGCTGCTCGCCATCGCCAGGGCCGTGCTGCCCGGGCTGGTGCCGCCCGGCGCGGTGCGGATCGAGGCAGCGCCGCCCGAGCAGGGCTTCGCCGCCGCCGCGCCCTATGACGCCATCCTGGTGGAAGGCGAGGTGCCGGAGGTGCCGGCGCGCCTGGCCGAGCAGCTGGCCGAGGGCGGGCGGCTGGTCACCGTGCGCGGCAACGGCAAGCGGGGCGGGCATGCGGTGCTCGGCCAGCGGATCGGCGGCGCCTTCACGGTGACGCCGGTCTTCGACTGCGCGACAGTGGCGCTGCCCGCCTTCGCGCCGCGCCCCGGATTCACCTTCTGAGGGCGGCGTGCTGGGGGCGGCGTGGCCGCGGGCAGGTGTTGCGTTTGCGCCACGGTCGTTTGCGCTAAGCTTCCGGCAAGATCCGCAGGCGATAGCAGGCGGTTCTGGGAGCGACGACGTCCGGGGGGTTCGGCGCGGCGTACCGGGGACCGTCCCCGCCGCCGCGGCGGAGCGGGGGAGGCCGGGCGCCGGCCATGAGAGTCACTGGGGCATGATGACGTTGAGACCGACCATCCTGGCGCTCGCCGGCGCGATCGCGGCACCCGCGGCGGCCTCGGCCCAGCCACTGCCGGAGGCGCTGGCCCTGGCCTATGCCTACAACCCGACCCTGCTCACCGCCCGCGCCCAGCTGCGTGCGGTGGACGAGAACGTCCCGCAGGCGCTCGCCGGCTGGCGGCCGAGCGTCACCATCTCCTCATCCATTGGCTGGACCGATTCGCAGGCGCGGCAGCCCGCATTCCAGACCAACCCCTTCACCGGGGAGGTCAGGGCCGTTGGCACCAATATCACCGGCCCGATAGATACCTCCCGCACCATCGGCACCGGCAGCGTCATCATCACCCAGCCGGTGTTCCGCGGCGGCCGCACCGTCGCCTCGACGCGCCGGGCGGAGAACCAGGTCTACGGCCAGCGCGCCCGCCTGCTGGCGACCGAGCAGCAGGTGCTGGGCGATACGGTGAACGCCTACGTCGCCGTCATCCGCGACCAGGAGTTGCTCCGCCTCAACATCAACAACGAGCAGGTGCTGACCGAGCAGCTGCGCGCCACCAATGAGCGCTTCCGGGTGGGCGAGATCACCCGCACCGACGTCGCCCAGGCGGAAAGCCGCCTGGCCGGCGCCATCGCCCAGCGGGTGCAGGCGGAGGGCAACCTGCAGATCAGCCGCGCCACCTTCCAGCGCGAGGTGGGCACGGTGCCGCAGCGCCTGGTGGCTCCGCAGCCCCTGGGAGTCCCGGTGAGGGATGCGCGGGAGGCCTCGGCGATCGCCGGCGACAACAACCCCAACGTGGTCGCCGCGCTGTTCGACGAGGCAGCGGCGCGCGATTTCATCGCGGTCCAGCTCTCTGCCCTGCTGCCGCAGGTCAGCGTGCAGGGCCAGGCCTTCCGCAGCGACAACACCCAGTTGCCGCATACCCGGCAGACCGGCACGCAGATCACTGCCACCCTCACCGTGCCGCTCTACCAGGGCGGCGCGGAATACTCGGTGGTGCGCCAGGCACGGCAGACCGCGCAGCAGGCCCGCTGGGTGGTGGACGACCAGCGCCGCCAGGCAGTGCAGCTCGCGAGCCAGGCCTGGGAACAGCTGCAGGCCTCCCGCGCCCAGGTGGACAGCGTGCGGGCGCAGATCCGGGCCGCGGAGATCGCGCTGGACGGCGTGCAGCGCGAGGCGATCGTCGGCTCCCGCACCACCCTCGACGTGTTGAACGCCGAGCAGGAATTGCTGAACGCGCGGACCAGCCTGGTGCAGGCGCTGGCGACGCTGGTCTCGCAGTCCTATGCGCTGGCATCCTCCATCGGGCGGTTGACCGCGACCGATCTCGCCCTGCCGGTCGAGACCTATGACGTCACTACCTATTACCGGGAGGTGCGCAACCGCTGGTTCGGCCTGGGCAATTACACGCCGCCGCCGGTCACGCCGACGGGCGTGGTGGCGCCCTCGCTCGAGCCGCCGGAGGCACGCTGAGATGGCCGGGGAGCGGCCGGGCGGCCCGCCGCAACCGCCGCCGCCCGGCGGCGCGCCGGGCTCCGGCGACCCCAGCATGGATGATATCCTGGCCTCCATCCGCCGTATCCTGAACGAGGAGGAGGCGCCGCCAGCGCCGCCGCCCGAGACGGCGCCCGGGCCGGACGAGACCCTGGCCCTGACCGAGGAGATGATGGTGGCCCCGCCTGCGCCCCCGCCGACCCCGGAGCCGCCCCGGCCCGAGCCCGCACCCGACCCAG